>JAISPO010000125.1 GCA_031274855.1 Zoogloeaceae bacterium
AAGCGGGGGCTGTGGTTCATTTCGAGTTGATGGGCAAGTTCGTGGGCGATGACGTAGTCGCCCAGGTGCGGCGGGAGGTGGATGAGCCGCCAGTTGATGCGGATGCCGGTTTTGGTGGAACAGCTTCCCCAACGGCCACGGGCGGAGGAGAGGCCCAAGGGCGGCGCGGGGAGTTGCATCAGGGCGGCGTAGTGGCCGAGCCTCGCCGCAAAGTGTTCAAGGGCGCGGCGTTGGAGGCCGCGCCGCGCCAGCGCGTCGAGGTCGGCATCGGGCCGCGCAGCGATGATGAGTTCGCCGGCTTGCCAGAGCACCCGGTTGGCGCCGCTGACGATGCGGATGACCGCTTCGCCGCCCAACAGCGGCAGCCGCGCGCCGTCGCAGATGCGCAGGAAGCGCCGGTTGTGTTGCGCGGCGTATTCGTCGAGTTTGGCGAGTACCCAGTCGCCGTGACTGCGCACGAAAGTTTCGATTTCGGTAATCGCCGCCCGTAGCGGCGCGCCTATGCGCAGGCCGCGTTCGTCTATGGTGAGCGCCAAGCGGCGGCCCCGGCCTTGACGCAGTTCGTAGGGAATCAGGCGTGTGCCGATTTGCACATGTCTACCCTTGCCAATGGGTACGGCGGGCGGCAGGCGAAACAACGGCAGTTGCCCGGATACGCTCACGCGAACGCAAACAGGTCGAGGCTAGTTTCGATGCGCGGCAGCGCGGCAACGGCGCGTTCGACTGTCTGGACGATGGTTTGCCGAGGCTGTTCAATCAAGCGCCAATGGCAGCGCAAGCCGCGCTCGTCGGGCTGAATCCAGTGGCCATGCGCAGCGAAGGAAAGCGAAACCTTGGGCGTGTCGCGCCCAAGCTGACGGGCTGCGATGGCCGCTTGCGCGGTAACCATCCGCAAGGCGCAGGCGCGCAGCCAGCTTTCGGCGGCATCCTGAATCTGGCGGGCAGTGGCTTCGGGAGGCAGCGGCAGATGCAGTTCGCCGCCCGCTTGCAGCGCCTCTTTGCAATCGGTATTCAGACGCAGGGTCAGGCAATCGCCCAGATAGGGCAGCGCCGCGCCGTCACGCCAGCGCATGGCGCTATCGGGCGTTTGGGCATCAAACCCCAGTGCAAGCTGGGGGCGGCGTTTCGCTTGGGTTCCCATAGAGGTGAGGGCTGATGCGGCGCATTTCGGTTTCGATCCACTCTTCGGCGCGACGGTTGATATCTTCCGCGGAAAGTTCGGCCGGATCAATGGGCGGGCCGATACTGACCGTGACGGTACCCGGATGCTTGATGAAAGCCTGACGCGGCCAGAACTCGCCCGAATTCAATGCCACCGGCGCGACCGGCACACCGGCGTGCTTCGCCAGATAAGCGCCGCCGCCCTTGTACCGCTTCTGTGTGCCCGGGGCGACGCGCGTGCCTTCGGGAAAAATTACGATTGAATAACCTTCCCTGAGCCGCTGCGTGCCGCGCTTGGCCACTTGAAAGAGCGCATCCTTGCCCGCGCCGCGGTCGATGGGGACGAAAGGCATGATGGCCAAGCCCCAACCCAGAAAAGGCACCCAGTGCAATTCCCGCTTGTACACGAAAGCGGTCCACTTGAAGATGTACTGAAGAAAAATGGTCTCCCAAGCCGATTGGTGCTTGGACAAAATCACGCAGGGGCCTGCGGGGATGTTTTCCGCGCCGATGAGCCGATAGTCGATACGCAGCACGTACTTAATCATCGCGGCGGTTATGACCACCATAATCATCGAAAAGCGCCGCAACGGGCGCTTGGGCAGCCAGCACAACAGGAACAGCAAAACGACGAAGGGCGGCAGCAGCAACACCGCGAGCGTCATGAAAAGGATGGAGCGCAGAAAAGTCATGGCGTCAGATGCGCGACGGCCGCGGCAAGATCGGGGAACACGGGAGTACCAGCGGACAGGGCCGGATCGGCCTGCGTCTTTTTGCCTTTGCCGGTCAGCACCAATATCGGCTGCGCGCCCACCGCCTCGGCAGCCTGCAAATCGCGCAGGCTATCGCCGATGGCCGGCACGCCTGCCAGTTCCACGTTGTAGCGCGCCGCGATTTCTTTGAGCATCCCCGCCTTCGGCTTGCGGCAGTCGCAGTTATCCGTATTGGTATGCGGGCAGAAAAACACCGCGTCGATGCGCCCGCCGGCTTGCGCCGCCGCCTTCGCCATTTTGTCGTGAATGGCGTTGAGGGTATCCATCTCGAACAGGCCGCGGCCAATACCGGACTGGTTCGTCGCCACCACAACGCGATAGCCGCGCTGGTTGAGGCGGGCAATCGCATCGAGGCTGCCGGCAATCGGCTTCCACTCGTCGGGCGACTTGATGTACAAGTCCGAGTCGTGATTGATGACGCCGTCGCGGTCGAGGATGATGAGTTTCACGCTGAAAGCCTCGATAGGTCAGCAACACGGTTCATGGCCTGATGCAACACAGCCAAGAGGCCGAGGCGGTTGTTGCGCAGTTGCGCGTCCTCGGCATTCACCATCACGTCGTCGAAGAATTTGTCTACCGGCGCTTTCAGCGCCGCCAGCGATTGCAGCGCGGCGGTGTAATCGCCCTGATCGAAAGCAGCGTCAGCCTTGGGCTTCACTGCGGCCAGCGCCGCGTTGAGCGCGATTTCGGCGGGCTCCTTGAGCAGCGCGGCATTCACCTGCGCCGCGACCGCGCCTTCGGCTTTTTTCAGAATGTTGCCGACCCGCTTGTTGGCGGCGGCCAAACTTGCGGCCTCCGGCAGCGCCGCGAAAGCACGCACGGCGGCGAGGCGCTTGGGGACATCGCCGAGGCGCTGCGGGCGCAAGGCCAGCACGGCATCGACTTCCAGCGCCGAGTAACCCTGCTCGCGCAGGCTGCCGGCCAGACGCTCGTAGATGAAATCCGCCAGTTGCGCGGCGACTTTTTCATCGCTTACTTTCGCGGCCTTGAACAACAAATCAAGATCAAGCGGCAAATCCTGCTCGATCAACATGCGGATCACGCCGAGCGCGTGACGGCGCAGCGCGAACGGGTCTTTATCGCCAGTTGGCAACTGGCCAATGCCAAACATGCCCGCCAGCGTTTCCAGCTTGTCGGCCAGCGCCACGCAGACGCCAACCGGATTACGCGGCAGGGTGTCGCCCGCGAACTGCGGCTTGTAGTGATCTTCGATGGCATCGGCAATCGCGGCGGGCAGGCCATCGTGCAGCGCGTAGTAGCGGCCCATGATGCCCTGCAATTCGGGGAACTCGCCGACCATATCGGTGAGCAAATCGGCCTTGGCCAGCAGCGCCGCTTGATCGGCCTGCTGCGCAAGACCCCCTCCCCTGCTTGCGGGGGAGGGCTGGGGCGGGGGGGTGCAATCCGCCACTTGCCCCCATCCCGACCTTCCCCCGCTTGCGGGGGAAGGAGCAGAGAGGGCATCATCCAACTGCCGACCCATCGCAGAAGCAATCGCCGCGACGCGCTGCGCGCGCTCGCCCTGCGTGCCGAGCTTGTTGTGATAGACCACCTTCGCCAATCCGGGCACGCGGTCAGCCAGCGACTTCTTGCGATCCTGATCAAAGAAAAATTTCGCGTCGGCCAGGCGCGGGCGCACTACGCGCTCGTTGCCGTCGATGACCGCCGAAGCATCGTCCGGCGTGATGTTGCTGACGACCAGAAACTTGTGGGTCAGCTTGCCGGTAGCGTCGAGCAGCGGAAAATATTTTTGG
>JAISPO010000139.1 GCA_031274855.1 Zoogloeaceae bacterium
ATGTTCGGGCCGGGCGCGGCTTGGGCGATGGCGAAAAGTTCGGTAAAGGTCGCGTCGGTGAGCCAGTGGTTTTGCTCGACGACGATGCGGTGCATTTCCGGCAAGGTCGCATTGCCGCCGCCGAAGGCGATGAGGGACAGCAGCGCGAATTGCAGCAGGAGTTCGGTGAGGTTGGGCATCAGGATGCTTTCTGGTATTCGATGAGCAGGCCGATGGCGAGCAGGCCGAGCACCACCGGCAATAGTTGCAGCCGGAAGACGCCGATGGCAAGGATGATGGCGGCGGCGAGCACAAGCGCGAACGGGCGGCGGCGATAGACATAAAGCATCTTCAGGCCGGTGGCGATGATGAGGCCTGCGCCGACGGCAATAATGCCGCGCAGGATGGCATGAACGACCGGCATATCGCCATAGTGAAGGTAGGCCAACCCGAGCGCGAGAACAATCATCATCGGCGCGATCATCATGCCGAGCGGCGCGACGATGGCCCCGCGCCAGCCTTGAAACTTCATGCCGACGCAGACCGAAAGATTCATCACGTTCGGGCCGGGCATGACTTGACCGAGACCGAGCAGGGCGGCAAATTCATCGGGTTCGAGCCAGCGGTAACGTTCGACGATGTAGCGATGCGCCCAGGGCAATACGCCGCCGAAGCCGGATAATCCGATCAGGCAAAAGCCGCGAAAAAGCTCGCCCAGCCCGACAGTGCGCTTGCTACCGGTGTCCATGTGGAACGCCTTTCAGGTTGCAGGTTACAGGCTACAGATTACAGAGTTCATATAAAATCTGGAACCTGAACCCTGTAACTTGAACCCTGTAGAAAGATTCTATGGCAGCCGCAACGCCTCAGCTTGTCCCGCAGCCGGCCAATAGCCGGCTTTTGCTTTCCGGTAACGAAGCCGTCGCCCGCGCAGTTTGGGAGTCCGGCTGCCGCGTCGCGGCGGCTTATCCCGGCACGCCGTCGACCGAGATGCTGGAAGTCCTTTCCACCTATCCCGACATTTACACCGAATGGTCGGTGAACGAGAAGGTGTCGCTGGAAGTGACCGCCGGTGCTGCCTTCGCGGGCTCGCGCTCGTTTTGCGCGATGAAGCATGTCGGCATGAACGTGGCCTCGGATGCGCTGATGACGCTGACGCTGACCGGCGTGATCGGCGGACTGGTGATTGCGATTGCCGACGATGTGGGCCTGTCCTCGTCGCAGAACGAGCAGGATTCGCGCTACTGGGGCCGCTTCGCGCATCTGCCGATTTTCGAACCGGCGGATTCGCAGGAAGCCTATGAGATGACCAAGCTCGGTTTCGCGCTTTCCGAAAAATTTCAGATGCCGGTGATTGTGCGCATGACCACGCGTATCAATCATGTGAAGGCGCTGGTGACGGTGGGCGAGCGCGAGGAACATGCCGCCGCGGGCTTCAAGAAAGAACCGGCGCGTTGGGTGATGGCCCCGTCCGGCGCGGCCAAGCGCATTCCGCTGATGTTCGAGCGCAACGAGGCGCTGCGCGCGGAAGCCGAAGTTTCGCCGCTCAATTCGATTGAAACCGGCAAGGATAAGCGCGCCGGTTTCATCGCTTCCGGCCCCGCGTGGATGCATGTGCGCGAATCTTTTCCCGATGCGCCGGTGCTGAAGCTCGGCTTTTCCTGCCCCGTGCCGGTCGAAAAAATTCGTGCCTTCGCTGCCACGGTCGACAAGCTGGTGGTGGTTGAAGAAGTTGAGCCGCTGGTGGAAATGGAAATCAAGGCCGCCGGTATCGCCTGCTTCGGCAAGGATATTCTGCCGCGTCAGGGCGAGCTTGCGCCCAACATCCTCAAGCCTGCCATCGCCAAATTCCTTGGTGAGCCGGAGCCGCAGGGCCTGACGCCACCAGCCCGCATCACGCCTGCGCAGGTCTTTCCGCGGCCGCCGACGATGTGCGTCGCCTGTCCGCATCTGGGCGTTTATTACACGCTTTCGCAAATCAAAAATGTGACCATCGCCGGTGATATCGGCTGCTACACGCTGGGCGCGGGCCACCCGTGGAACGCGCTCGACACCACCATCTCGATGGGCGCTTCGATGGGCATTGCGCTGGGTCTCGACAAGGGCCGCGCCGAATCGGAAAAGGACAAGCGCATTCTGGCCGTGATCGGCGATTCGACTTTCATGCACATGGGGATGCAGGGCCTGCTCAACATGGTTTACAACCGTGGCAATGTCACCGTCCTGCTGCTCGACAACCGCGCGGTCGGCATGACCGGCGGCCAGAACAATCCGGGCAATGGCCGCGATATCCATAATCAGGAAGCGCCGCGCGTGGATTTCGCCAAGCTGGTCGAGGCGCTGGGCGTGAAAAAAGAGCGCATCCATGTCGTCGACCCCTATCAACTGCCGGTGCTGTTCAAAACCCTGCGCGAAGAAATCAAGGTGCCGGAGGTGTCGGTCATCATCACCAATCAGCCTTGCGTGCTGATCGACGATTACAAGAAGCAGCGGCCCTACGCGGTGATCAGCGACAAATGTACCGGCTGCGGCAACTGCGTCGAAGTCGGCTGTCCGGCGATTCACGTTACCCGCCGCGAGAAGGTGATCAAGCCTTCGGGCAAGGAAGTCGAATTGCAGTTCGTCAATATCGAAACGGCAGCTTGCACTGGCTGCGGGCTGTGCGTGCAACCCTGCGCGCCGGAGGCCATCGTTCATGCCGATCCGGCGCGGACGGTGCGGCTGGTCAAGCACTGAGGTGGCGCAATGAATGACAAAGTAACCAATATCCTCGTTGTCGGCATCGGCGGTCAGGGGGTCATGACGGCGACTGAAATTCTCGCCGAGGCCGCCATCGCGCTCGGCAACGACGCCAAGAAAACCGAAGTCGCGGGCATGGCCCAACGCGGCGGCGTTGTCTCCTCGCATTTGCGTTTCGGCGCCAAAGTGCTCTCGCCGCAGATCATGCCCGGCACGGCGGATCTGCTGGTCGGCTTCGAGGCCGCCGAAGCGATGCGCTGGTGTCACATGCTCAAGGCGGGCGGGCCGGTGCTGATGAATACCGCGCGGCTGGTGCCGCCGGTGGTCGACATCGGCCTTTATGATTATCCGCGTGACCCGATCGGCGAAATCGAATCGCGTGGCTTCGAGGTGCACGCTTTCGATGCGCTGGCGATTGCGCTGGAACTCGGCGACGTGCGGCTGGGCAATACCGTCATGCTCGGCTCAATCGCCGATCATTTGCCGTTCCCGCCGCAGATGCTGCTCGACGCCATCCTCCGGCGCTTCTCGGCCCGCAAGCCGCACATGGTTGAAATGAACCGCAAAGCCTTCGAGGCGGGCCGCGCCGCCGTCAAGACAACTGGGAGATCGTGAAATGAGTACACCACTGGTTGGCATCGTCATGGGATCGGATTCCGATTGGCCGATCATGAAAGCCTGCGCCGAAACGCTCAAGCAGTTCGGCGTGCCTTTTGAAGCCAAGGTGCTGTCGGCGCATCGCACGCCCGATCAGGCGCTCGAATACGCCGCCGGCGCCAGCGGACGCGGCATGAAAGTATTGATCGGCGCAGCCGGTGGCGCGGCTCACCTCGCCGGTGTGCTGGCCGCCAAAACCGAACTGCCCGTGCTGGCCGTGCCCATGCCTTCCAAGCACTTGGGCGGTTTTGATTCGCTGCTGGCGATGGTGCAAATGCCCGCCGGTATCCCCGTCGCCACCTTCGCCATCGGCGAAGCCGGCGCGACTAATGCCGCGCTGTTCGCCGTCTCCATGCTGGCCTTGTCCGATGCCGCGCTGGCGCAGAAGCTCTCCGGCTTCCGCCGCAAGCAAACCGAAAAGGTGCTGGCGAAAACCCTGCCGGAAGTTTGATGCCGGCGCAGATCAACAAGGCGGCGGCCCTGCTGCGTGCGGGGGAACTGGTCGCCTTCCCGACCGAGACGGTTTACGGTTTGGGCGCGGACGCTGCCAACCCGGACGCGGTCGCAAAAATTTTCGCCGCCAAAGGCCGTCCGGCTGACCATCCGCTGATTGTCCATTTGCCCGATTACCGGCATCTGGAACACTGGGCGCGGGAAATTCCCGTAGCCGCTCATGCGCTGGCCGCTGCCTTTTGGCCCGGCCCGCTGACGATGATCCTCAAGCGCCAGCCGCAAGTTTCCGGCGCCGTCACCGGCGGGCAGGACACCGTCGGCCTGCGCGTGCCCGGTCATCCGCTCGCGCTCGAACTGCTGTCCGCCTTCGGCGGCGGCATCGCCGCGCCCTCGGCCAACCGCTTCGGCCACGTCAGCCCGACCACTGCGCAACACGTCCATGACGAACTCGGCGCAAGCGTGGCGATGGTACTCGACGGCGGCCCCTGCCGGGTCGGCATCGAATCCACCATCGTCGACCTCAGCGGCCCGCAATGCCGCATCCTCCGTCCGGGCATGATTAGCGCCGCCGACCTTGGCCGCGTACTCGGATATCAACCCGAAACGGGCAGCGGCAAAACCGCCCCCCGCGTCTCCGGCTCGCTGGCCGCCCATTACGCCCCCACAACGCCCCTCTCGCTACTCGCCCCCAATGCCCTTATCGCCGCAGTGCGCGAGGCATTGGCCGCAAACCAGAAGATCGGCGTCATCGCATCCACCGCCTGCCCGCTCATGGACGAACGGCTCATCTGGCAACAAGCCCCATCGGATGCCTCCGGCTTCGCCCACGACCTCTACGCGAGGCTGCGCGAACTCGACAGCTTGGGTTTAACGCGCATCCTCATTCAGCAACCGCCACAAAACGAAGATTGGCGCGCCATCAACGACCGCCTGCAACGGGCGAGTCAGGGTTCAGG
>JAISPO010000017.1 GCA_031274855.1 Zoogloeaceae bacterium
CGGCAAATCGGAAGCCAGCCGGGTAATGGTTCTGCTCAGGCGCACATCGGCGGTGACGGCCATCACCGAATCGCGCTCCAGATCGAACCACAGGCGCAGGCCGCCATAGCCGCGCACCACTTCGACCGGATAATCCACCCAGGTCTGCCAGCCCGCCAGATCGGCGTAATCGAGTTCGACGTAAGCCTTGCCGCTGGCGGCAGCGAGCGCGTCAATGCTGCCCAGATGAAAGTCGCCGCGCAGGTCGAGACGCGCCGCGAGTTCACGCGGCGGTTCGGCCGTCAGGCCGAAACGATGCCGGCTGCCTTGGTTGTCCAGCTGGAAATTGACATGGGTTAGCGCCAGCTCCGGCGCTTTCCGCAATGCGTCGTTCCAGATAATCGAAGCATCCCGAATGACGATGCTGTCCTGAGCCAGCAGCCAATCGGCAAATCCTGAATCCGGCGTTGCGCTGCGCTTGATTTCGATACCGGCAACGAAAAACCGGCCATCGGTTTCCCGCCGCAGGTTGAGGCTGGGCGCGTTGATTTCCAGCCGCGCGAAATGCGGCGCCAAATGCCAGACTGAAGACCACGCGATATCGGCTTCCAGTTCCTTGAAAGCCAATGCCGGCCGCCCCTGAATATCGAGGATGGCCAGATCATGCACGCGCACCCGGGGCCACAGCGCATTCCAGCGCGCGTCGAGAGCGCCGATGGTGACCGGCTGCCCCAAGGCCGTGCTCAGGCTGCGTTCAATATCTCCCCGATAACTATCCACGTTCGGCAGAACCAGGTAGCGCAACGCCAGAACTGTCAGCCCGATGGCGAAATAGAGCGCCAGCGCGCCCCAAGCCAAAACGCCCAGCATGCGGCGCAGCCAGAGCGGGGTGATCGAACGGGAAAAACCGGAAAGGATGGGCATGGCCCGGGCGGGCTAAAATGGTAAGAGGATAAGGTTCTGATTGTAAATCAATGTCTCCGACTGACGTTTTTGGCAACCCGCCCGTAGCCTTGGCTACGGCGGGCCGGTTTTCGCGCCATTTGCAGCGCCTGCTTCAAACTCGTCCTGAGCTTGCCTTGCAGGACACAGGCAGGCCGCTAACCCGCGCCGATCTGACCGCTTGGCTGCCGCCGGAAACGTTGACCGAGGATAACTTGAAACCGGCGCTGCGCCGACTCAAGCAACTGGCTTGCGTCCGCATCGCCACCCGCGATTTGGCGCTGGATGCCCCTCTGGCCGAGATCACCGGGGCCATGACGCTGCTGGCGGAGGTGGTGGTCGAAACCGCAACGCGGCTGCTCCATGCCAGTCTCGCGGCCCGCTACGGCGAACCCCGCAACAGCCACGGCGAAGCGCAGCAGTTGATTGTGATCGGCATGGGCAAGCTGGGCGGCGGCGAACTCAATGTTTCTTCCGACATTGATCTCATTTTCGTCTACCCGGAGGACGGCGAAACCGATGGCGAGCGCAGCATTTCCAACTTCGAGTTCTTCACCCGTCTGGGCAAACAGTTGATCGCCGCGATTGCCGAAATCACCGGCGATGGTCAAGTCTTCCGCGTCGATATGCGTCTGCGTCCGAACGGCGATTCCGGCTCGCTGGTCTGCTCGTTCGACATGCTGGAAAACTATTTCGTCACTCAGGGCCGCGAATGGGAACGCTATGCCTGGATCAAGGCCAGACCGCTGACCGGAGAACGGCTCGACGAGCTGGAAGCGATTCGGCGGCCCTTCGTTTTTCGAAAATATCTCGACTTCGGCACCATTAACGCCATGCGTGACCTGCACGCGCAGATTCGCCGCGAAGTCGTCAAGAAAGACATGGCCGGCAACGTCAAGCTCGGCCCGGGCGGCATCCGGGAAATCGAGTTCATCGCGCAAGTGTTCCAGTTGATCCGGGGTGGACGCGACCGCTCGCTGCAAGTCAGGCCGACGCTGGCCGCGCTGGAATTGCTGCGCGAAAAAAATCAGTTGTCGCCGGATGCTGCGGCGGAGCTGACCCATGCCTACATTTTCCTGCGCCGGCTTGAACACCGCCTGCAGTTTCTCGACGACGCCCAGACGCACAGCCTGCCGGATGACGCCGGTGACCGCGAACTGATCGCGCAGGCCATGGGCTTCGCTTCCTTCGAGGCGCTGGCGGCGGAACTCGACGATCACAGGCAAAACGTCGCCCGCCATTTCGAAGCCGTGTTTGCCGACCCGAACGATCAAGATCACAAACTGGACGAGGTCTGGCGTCATGCCGCTGACGAAGGCCAGCCCGCGTGGCAAGCCTCTCTCGCGGCCATGGGCTTCCGCGATCCCGCGGCGGCCTGCGCGCGTCTGGCCGGCATCCGTAGCAGCAGCCGCTACCAGCAGCTTTCGGAATCCACGCGCAATCATTTCGACGCGCTGGTGCCGCGCCTGATTGAAGCAGCGTCGGCGCTGGCTGATCCCGATGCCGTCCTTTCGCGCGGCCTCGATCTGCTCGAAGCCATTTCGCGCCGCGCTGCCTATCTCGCCCTGCTGCATCAGTACCCACAAGCCTTGCGGGGGGTCGCCAAAATTACCGGCAGCTCGAGCTGGGCGGCCAGCTATCTGATCCGCCATCCGGTGCTGCTCGACGAACTGCTCGACGCGAGCCAACTTGAGGCGGAACCCGACTGGCCGGCTTTCCGCGCGCAGCTTGGCAAAACGCTCGACGCTGTCGAACCCGACACCGAGCAGCAAATGGATATGCTGCGCGAGGCGCATCACGCGCAGGTTTTCCGCCTGCTGACGCAGGATTTGTCGGGGTTGCTCACTGTCGAGCGGCTGGCCGATCATCTTTCCGAACTGGCCGACATCATGGTCGACCGCGCCTTGATGCTCACTTGGCGCAAGCTGCTCAAGCGCCATGTCGAGATGCCGCGCTTCGCCGTCATCAGCTATGGCAAGCTGGGCGGCAAGGAACTCGGCTACGCCTCCGATCTCGATATCGTTTTCTTGTTCGACGACCCTGCGCCTGAAGCCGCCGAAATTTATTCACGGCTGGCGACGCGCATTAACACCTGGCTGTCGGCGCAGACTTCAGCCGGTCAACTCTTTGAAACCGATCTGCGCCTGCGGCCCAATGGCGATGCCGGTCTCATCGTCAGCTCAATGGCGGCGTTCCGCAAATACCAGCTTGAATCGGCCTGGCTGTGGGAACATCAGGCGCTAACCCGCGCCCGCTTCACGGCAGGCGATCCGGCCGTCGGCGCGGCATTCGAAGTCATCCGTTGCGAAGTGCTCAAGCAGCGGCGCGACCTCGGCAAGCTGCGCGCGGAAGTGCTGACCATGCGCCAAAAAATGTATGACGCCCATGCCACAAAGGACAACGAGGCCGCGACGATTTTCAATCTCAAGCATGATCGTGGCGGCCTGGTCGATGTCGAGTTCGCAGTGCAATATCTCGTGCTCGGCCACGCTTGGCAGTACGAGGAACTCACCGGCAACAAGGGCAATATCGCGCTGTTGGCGATGGCCGCGCAGCGGGGTTTGATCCCTGCCGATCTTGCCGACGCGGTGCGCGATGCCTACCGTGATTACCGGCGCATGCAGCACGCGCTGCGCCTCAACGACCAGAAAAACCGCGTGGACAAAATCACAGTCACTGACCGCATTGCCGTTGTCCGCCGCCTTTGGCAAACCGTATTCAACACCGACTGAACCGAGGAGCTACCATGCCCGTCAATCTGAACCCACCCATTGCCGCCAACCTGCATCCCGTCGCCGGTGTCCGTCTCGGCGTTACCGAGGCCGGTATCCGCAAAGCCAATCGCCGCGACCTGACGCTGATCGAACTGGCCGCAGGCAGCCGCGCCGCCGGTGTGTTCACCCAGAACCGTTTTTGCGCCGCGCCCGTGCAGGTGTGCCGTCAGCACCTCGCCCAAGGCGAAATTCGGGCGCTGGTCATCAACACCGGCATCGCCAATGCCGGTACCGGCGCAGCGGGTCTGCAAGCCGCGCAGCAGACCTGTCAGGCGGCGGCGCAGAGGCTTAATCTGCGCGCCGGTCAAGTGCTGCCCTTCTCGACCGGCGTAATTCTCGAACCGCTGCCGGTCGACCGCCTGATTGCCGGTCTACCCGCCTGCCAGGCCGCGCTTAAGGCCGACGGCTGGCACGATGCCGCCCACGCCATCATGACCACCGACACCGTTGCCAAAGCCGCCTCCGCGCAAGTGACCGCCGGCGGCCAGAAGGTCACCATCACCGGCATCGCCAAAGGCGCGGGCATGATCAAGCCCAACATGGCCACCATGCTCGGCTTCGTCGCCACCGATGCCGCCGTCGCCCAGCCGCTGCTGGAAAGTTTGGTCAAGGAAGTTGCCGATGAATCCTTCAACTGCGTCACTGTCGATGGCGACACCTCAACCAACGATTCCTTCATTTTGATCGCTACCGGCAAAGGCGGCGCGCGCTTCGACTCAGCCGGTGCCCAAGGCTGGCGCGAGTTCAAGCTGGCCGTCACCGGCGTTGCCCGGCAGTTGGCCCAGGCCATCGTCCGCGATGGCGAAGGCGCGACCAAGTTCATCGAAATCGCCGTCGCCGGTGCGCGTACGCAAGACGAAGCCAAAGCCGTCGGCTACGCCATCGCCCATTCTCCGCTGGTCAAAACCGCTTTCTTCGCCTCCGATCCCAACTTGGGCCGCATCCTCGGCGCCATCGGCAACGCATGGGGCAACGATGTCGCGCTGCGTGACCTCGACGTAACGAAAGTCAAAGTCTGGCTGGGCGATGTGCTGGTTTCCGAAAACGGTGGTCGCGCCGCAAGCTACAAGGAGGAAGCAGGCGCAGCCGCCATGAAACCCGCTGAAATCACCGTCCGCGTAGACCTCGGCCGCGGCGCGGCGCAAGCCAAGGTATGGACCTGTGACTTCTCCTACGACTACGTCAAAATCAACGCCGATTACCGCAGTTGAGCAGCGGCGATCATTCCAGACTTATTCCATTTCTACTTCAAAACGGCAACAACACAACGTCATTCCCGCGAAAGGGAATTACAACCGCAGTTCAGGGTGCAACCCTGCGCGGGTGGCCAATGTCAGCAGCATATCCAGGCTGAAATCTTCCGTTTTGCCTTTAATCAGGCGCGATACGCGCGGCTGCGTGATCTGTAATCGGCGGGCGGCCTCGGCCTGCGTCCAGTGCTGCGCCTCAAGGTGTTGCCTCATGCGGATCATCACCTCAGCACGCAGTTTCATCACCTCGGCTTCGGCAGGGGGAAAGCCCAGATCGAGAAAGACATTGCCGCTGCCTTCGGTGATGGTAATGTTGTTCTCGTTCATTTCAGTGCTCCGATCAGTTTTCTGTAGCGATTGCTTGCAAGGTCAATATCCGGTTTCGGCGTCTTCTGCGTCTTCTTCTGAAAAGCGTGCAGTACATAAACTGCATCGGCAAACTTGGCGACGTAAATTACGCGGAAAGCACCGTTGACGTCCCGATAGCGAATCTCATAAGTCCCTGCGCCTACCTCCGGCATGGATTTGAAGTCACTCGGCTCGCGGCCATATTGGACGGCCATCAGCTCGACACCTAGCGCGTGCCGCGCTTCCGCAGGCATCTCACGCAGATCTTTCTGGCTGGAGTCAATGAACTTAAGGGGTTTCATGGGTTGCAATTATGTCAATACTTGAATAAACAGGCAAGCTAGAATCAGGCCTCATCTGATTGAGGAGACCGTCATGGCTTATCGCATCGCGCCGTCCATCCTGTCCGCCGACTTCGCCAGACTGGGCGAGGAAGTCGATGACGTGCTCGCCTCCGGCGCCGACATCGTGCACTTCGATGTCATGGACAACCACTATGTGCCCAATCTGACCATCGGCCCGCTGGTGTGCGAGGCGCTGCGCAAGCATGGCGTCACCGCGCCGATCGACGTGCATTTAATGGTCAAGCCGGTGGATCGCATCATTCCCGATTTCGCCAAGGCGGGCGCGACTTACATCACTTTCCACCCCGAAGCGTCGGAGCATATCGACCGCACCATCGGACTCATCAAGGAAAACGGCTGCAAGGCCGGTCTGGTGTTTAATCCGGCGACGCCGCTCGACGCGCTTGAATACACGCTCGACAAACTGGATATGGTGTTGCTGATGTCGGTTAATCCGGGCTTCGGCGGCCAGAAGTTCATTCCCCATGTGCTCGACAAGGCGAAGCAGATACGCAAAATGATAGACGCGCGCGGCCTCAAGACCGCGCTGGAAATCGACGGCGGCGTCGGCCCGGCCAACATTGCCGAAGTCGCCCGCGCTGGCGTCGACACCTTCGTCGCCGGTTCGGCGGTATTCGGCAAGCGCAACGAAAGCGACCCGCACCGCTACGACAGCATCATCGGTCAGTTACGCGCGGAACTGGCCAAGGTTTGACGGAACGTGCGCGCGTACGCTTGCGATGCTATAGTCGCAAGCATTCTCGACGCAGCATCGCTTCACTATGAATATTCTCTCCGCAACGAAAGTCGCCCGAATCATCTGGGCAGAGGCTTGGCCCTGGCGTCACTGAACCGCCATCGCTGATTCCTGCCGCCCTGCGTATCGCGCAGGGCCGCCTTTCGCAAGCAGTACCCTTGTGGAGCCAACATGAACGAAGCTGATTTCAACGCCCTTGCCGGTCAGGGCTACAACCGTATTCCGGTCACCCTTCAAACTTTCGCCGATTTCGAAACCCCGCTTTCGCTTTATCTCAAGCTCGCGCAGACCGAGCGCGACGGCGCCAATTCCTTCCTGCTCGAATCGGTGGTGGGCGGCGAGCGTTTCGGGCGCTACTCATTCATCGGCCTGCCCGCCCGCTCGCTGATCCGCGTACGTAACGGCATCAGCGAAGTCGTGCGCGATGGACTAGTCGTCGAAACGCACCACGGCGATCCGCTTGAATTCATCGCGCAGTTTCAAGCGCGTTATAAAGTTGCGCTGCGGCCCGGTCTGCCGCGCTTCTGCGGCGGTCTCGCGGGTTATTTCGGCTACGACGCGGTGCGCTACATCGAGAAAAAACTCGCCGCCACCTGCCCACCCGACGATCTCGGCCTGCCCGATATTCAACTGCTGCTCACTGAAGAAGTCGCAGTCATCGACAACCTCGCGGGCAAGCTCTACCTGATCGTCTATGCCGATCCGCAAATGCCCACAGCTTATGCGCAAGCCAAACAACGCCTGAACGAACTCAAGCAACGTCTGCGCGTCGCCGCGCAGCCGCCGGTTACCTCAGCCAGTCCGTGTACTGAAATCCGCCGCGAGTTCAAGAAGGAGGATTACCTCGCCGCCGTGCGCAAGGCCAAGGAATACATCGCCGCGGGCGAACTGATGCAGGTGCAGGTCGGTCAGCGCCTTATCAAACCGTACCGCGACAACCCGCTTTCGCTCTATCGCGCCCTGCGTTCGCTCAATCCGTCGCCGTACATGTACTACTACAACTTCGGCGATTTTCATGTTGTCGGCGCGTCGCCGGAAATTCTCGTGCGGCAGGAAAAGCGCGGCGAGGATCACATTGTCACCATTCGCCCGCTTGCCGGTACGCGGTCACGCGGCAACACGCCTGAGCGCGATGCTGAGTTGGCAACCGAACTGCTCAACGACCCGAAGGAAATCGCCGAACATGTCATGCTGATCGACCTCGCGCGCAATGACGTGGGCCGCATCGCCGAAATCGGCTCGGTCGCTGTCACCGACAAAATGGTCATCGAAAAGTATTCGCATGTGCAGCACATCGTCAGTTCTGTCGAAGGCAAGCTCAAACCCAACATGAACAACTACGACGTGCTGCGCGCCACCTTCCCCGCCGGCACGCTTTCGGGCGCGCCCAAGGTACGCGCGATGGAATTGATCGACGAACTCGAGCCCGTCAAGCGCGGCCTTTACGGCGGCGCGGTCGGCTATCTTTCCTTCAGCGGCGAAATGGATTTGGCCATCGCCATCCGCACTGGCCTCATCCACAACGGCAATCTGTATGTGCAAGCCGCAGCCGGTATCGTCGCCGATTCCATTCCCGAATCCGAATGGCAGGAAACAGAAAACAAGGCCCGCGCCGTCCTCAACGCCGCCGAGCAAGTGCAAGACGGCCTCGACAACGACTTCTGAGCGGAGAGAAAACCATGCTGCTCATGATCGACAACTACGACTCCTTCACCTACAACCTCGTCCAGTATTTCGGCGAACTCGGTGAAGATGTCCGCACTTTCCGCAACGACGAAATCACCATTGCCGAAATTGCCGAGCTCAAACCCGAACGCATCTGCCTCTCACCCGGGCCGAGCCATCCGCAGAACGCAGGCATTACGCTCGCCGTGCTGCGCGAATTCGCCGGACGCATCCCGATTCTCGGCGTCTGCCTCGGCCATCAGGCCATCGGCGAAGCCTTCGGCGGCCGCGTCGTGCGCGCCCAAACCATCATGCACGGCAAAGCTTCACCTGTGCGTCACCACGATCAGGGCGTTTTTCGCGGCCTGCCCAACCCGCTCATCTGCACCCGCTACCACTCACTCGCCATCGAACGCGCCAGCCTGCCCGCCGATCTCGAAATCACCGCCTGGACCGACGATGGTGAAATCATGGGCGTGCGCCACCGCACTCTGCCCGTCGAAGGCGTGCAGTTCCACCCCGAATCCATCATCAGCGAACACGGACACGAACTGCTGCGGAATTTTCTCTAATCAGCGCGCCAGCGCCTTGTTCAGCGAGCTTAGAAAGAGATCGGGCGCTTGGTAGCCGACGATTCGAACCGACGGGTTTTCTTTGCCGTCCGGGTCGAAGAAGATGATGCCCGGGGGGCCGAACAGGGTGAAGCGTTTGAGGAGCGCGGCGTGGTCTTCGGTGGTTTCGGTGACATCGGCTTGCAGAAGGAGAACGCCGGATAG
>JAISPO010000053.1 GCA_031274855.1 Zoogloeaceae bacterium
CTGGAAGTTGATTTGCCCAATTATTTCCTTGGCAGGCTGTTGAGCATTGACGCGCAGATTGCCGACTGCTGGGGCCGCGTGCAGGCCGGCGCGGGCCGGACCCTGCCCGTCATTGACGGCCTGCTAGCCGCGACCGCCTTGCAGCATGATCTGACGCTGGTTACGCGCAATACGAAGGACTTCGCGGGGCTGGGCGTGCAGACCATTAATCCTTGGGCCGCGTAGAAAGCGCAGCCCCCTTGAAGGGGTAACCCCATCCCCACCCAAAACCTCCCCTTGAAAGGGAGGGCCAAACCCAAGCCTCCTTTGAGAAAGGGGGCTTGATTCAGCGCTTGACCGGCTGCCCGGTTGGTTTGGATTTTGGCTTGCCGCGCACGGGGGCTTTCTTCTTGCCCTGCTTGGTGGCTTTGCGGCCTTCGGCGGGGATTTTGGGGAGTGATTCGGCGAGTTGGTCAGAGACTTGCGCGCCCGGGTCGGGGACGAGCAGGGTGAAGCCGGGCTGAATTTTTGTTTTTGGGGAAATGCTGTTGAGCTGCTTGAGCTTGACGGTGGAGATGTTGTGCCGAGCGGCAACTTTGTCGAGCGTTTCGCCTTTCTTCAGCGCGTAGGTGCGCCAGTAGGTGAGCGGCTTGTCTTGGGCTTTGTAGCGTTGCAGGTTGTTTTGGAAAACATCCACTTTGCCGGTCGGCAGCACGAGTTGCGTTGTGCTGTCGCCGCGAATCAGCGGACGATGGTAGGCGGGGTTGAGGGCGATGAATTCATCGACGGGCATTTCCGCCAGTTTGGCGGCGACGGCGACGTCCATGTTATGGGGCAGGGCGACGGTATCGAAGTAGGGCTGATTGGATAGCGGCGCGAGGTCGAAACCGAATACTTCCGGCTGGGCGATGATGTTCTTCAGGGCTTGGAGCGAGGGAACGTAGTATTGCGTTTCCTTCGGCATACTGAGATTTTCGTAATCGGTGGGCAGCCCTTGGGTCTCGTTTTTGGCGATGGCGCGGCGAACCGCGTTTTCGCCCCAGTTGTAAGAGGCGAGCGCCAGATGCCAGTCGCCGTGCATTTCGTAAATCGACTGTAGATAATCGAGCGCGGCCTTGGTCGAGGCAATCACATCGCGCCGTTCGTCGCGCCAGAAATTCTGTTCGAGCTTGTAGTTCTTGCCCGTCGAGGGGATGAACTGCCACATGCCTAGCGCGCGGGCGCGTGAGTGCGCCAGCGGGTTGAAGGCGCTTTCCATCATCGGCAGCAGGGCCAGTTCCGTGGGCATTCCGCGCTGTTCGATTTCTTCGACGATGTAGTACAGATATTTGCCGCTGCGCCTGACGATTCTGTTCAGGGAGTCGGGATGGTTGAGATACCAGGCCTGGCGATTGGCGACCAGCGGGCTGTTCAAGTCCGGCATGGCAAAGCCGTTGCGGATGCGCTGCCACAAATTGTCAGGGGAAACCGTCAGGTCGATGACGGCAGGGGGCGGCGTTGGCGGTTCCTGATCGACGAGCGGGATAAGCGTGGTTTCGATTGCGGGATCGGCTGCGGGGGCGGGCTGCGGCGGCGCGGCATCGCTGACCGGCGCGGCCGCCGGTGGCGCGATCAAGGTCGATAGAACATCGGTTTCAAGCGACTGGGCTTGAAGGGCGGGACAAAGCAGCAATAAGCAGGCGAGGGCGATTGCATGAAAATAAGGTGGGCGCATCGCCGCCATTGTACGGGTTGCGCGCAGAGTCGCCACAGAACGAGGTGCCTGGGCGATAATGTTGAGTACGTCTAAGTCGACGTCCGGTAAGCAGGCCGCGGGATTATTTTCAGATCAGTCATGGGCGTATCTTAATGTTGGCGCAAGGATTTTCCGATTGGTTGCAGACGCCTCACGGGCGCTATGTGCTCGACTGGGAACAGGCGAAGCACGACCAGTGGGTGGCGGATATTTTCGGCTTCAACGCGATTCAACTCGGCGGGCCGGAGTTCGACTATCTGCGGGCCAACCGGATGCCGTTCCGTTTTCGTTGCGATGAGCGCACGCAAGGGGCGCGGCTTCGCGCCGATCTGCATCATCTGCCGCTGGCCAGCAACAGCGTCGATCTCGCGGTGTTGCCGCATGTGCTGGAATTCGATGCCAATCCGCATCAAATCCTGCGCGAAGTGGAGCGCGTGCTGGTGCCGGAAGGCAGCGTGATTGTCACCGGCTTCAACCCGTACAGCCTTGGCGGGGCGAGGCGCAGTCTGGCCCGCCGCAGCAAGCTGCTGCCGGAAAGTGGCCGCTGCATTTCGGTGTCGCGGCTCAAGGACTGGTTTGCCCTGCTGGGGCTGGAACCGCGCGCGGGCGCATTCGGCTGTTACGCGCCGGCTGTGACGCAGGAAAAATGGCTGCAACGCTTCCGCTGGCTGGACGCCGCGGGCGACCGCTGGTGGCCGATCGGCGGCGCTGTTTATGTGATTCAGGCAATCAAGCGCGTGCCCGGCATGAGGGTACTGACGCCGAACTGGAAAGACCGCTTGGCGCGTGCCAAGGCTCTGGTGCCGTTGACGCGGGAAACCGACCGCCAATGACCGGCATTGTCGATATCTATACCGATGGCGCGTGCAGCGGCAATCCGGGGCCGGGTGGCTGGGGCGCGGTGCTGCGCTACAACGGCCACGAGAAAGAATTGTTCGGCTATGCGCCCGAAACGACCAACAACCGGATGGAAATGACCGCGGTAATCGAGAGCTTGAAATCGCTGACGCGGCCGGTGCCGATACGGCTGCATACCGATTCGCAGTATGTGCAGCAGGGCATCACCAAGTGGATACACGGCTGGAAACAGCGCGGCTGGAAAACGGCCAACAAGGAGCCGGTCAAGAATGAAGATTTGTGGCGGGCGCTGGATGCGCTGGCGGCGGGGCGGCAGATTGAATGGCTCTGGGTCAAGGGCCATGCCGGTCATCCCGAGAACGAGCGGGCCGATGCGCTGGCGCGGCGCGGCATTGAATTGAAGCGGGGAGGTTGAGTTGAGACAAATTGTGCTGGATACCGAAACCACCGGACTGTATGCCCGCAACGGCGACCGCGTGATTGAAATCGGCTGTGTCGAACTGGTCGACCGCAAGCCGACCGGCAGGCGGCTGCATCGTTACCTGAACCCAGAACGCGACGTGCCGATCGAGGCGCAACGCATTCACGGCCTCACCGACGAGTTTCTGGCCGACAAGCCGAAGTTCCGCGAGGTGGCGGCTGAACTGGCCGATTTCATTCGAGACGCCGAACTGATAATCCACAACGCCGGTTTCGACATGGAGTTTCTCGACGCCGAATTCGCGCTGCTCGACAACGCCGGTATGACCAGCGCCAAAGCCTTGTCCGCCCATGTCGTCGATACGCTGAAAATGGCCCGCGACCTGCGCCCCGGCAAGCGCAACTCACTTGATGCCCTGTGCGCCGAATATGGCATCGACAACTCCAACCGCCAATTCCACGGCGCGTTGCTGGACGCCCAATTACTCGCCGAAGTTTATCTGGCGATGACCCGCGGGCAGGAAAGCCTGATGATGGAAATCGACGAACCGATGACCGAAGTCGCGGCATTCGCGCTTGCCAACCGCCCCGCCCTGCGCGTGCTGCGGGCGCAAGACGCCGAACTCGCCGACCACGCCCGCATCCTTGGCGAAATCGACAAGGAAAGCCAAGGCAAGTGCCTGTGGCGGGCGGTGGGCGGGGCGGGCTGATTGCTGGCGCGTCGCGGTTGCATTGAGGGCGCCGCGTGTTTCCGGTAAAATAAAAATTTCCCGCAGCCGTGGTTTTTCATGACTAAATATGTCTTTGTTACGGGGGGTGTCGTGTCCAGCTTGGGCAAGGGCATCGCCGCTGCGTCGCTGGGGGCGATCCTTGAATCGCGCGGCATCAAGGTCACTCACCTCAAGCTCGATCCCTACATCAACGTCGATCCCGGCACGATGTCGCCGTTTCAGCATGGCGAAGTTTTCGTGACGGAGGATGGCGCGGAGACCGATCTCGATCTCGGCCATTACGAGCGCTTCACCAGCGCCAAGATGGGCAAGCGCAACAACTTCACGACCGGCCAGATTTACGAGTCGGTCATCAAGAAGGAGCGGCGCGGCGAGTATCTGGGCAAGACGGTGCAGGTGATTCCGCACATCACCGACGAAATCAAGCTCTACATCAAGCGCGGCGCCGAGGGCGCGGAGGTGGCGATTGTCGAAGTCGGCGGCACGGTCGGCGATATCGAGTCGCTGCCGTTTCTCGAAGCCATCCGGCAGATGGGCATCGAGGAGGGCAGGAGCAATACCTGCTACATGCACTTGACGCTGCTGCCGTGGATTCCCACGGCGGGCGAACTCAAGACCAAGCCCACGCAGCACTCGGTGAAAGAGTTGCGCGAAATCGGCATTCAGCCCGATGTCCTGCTCTGCCGCGCCGATCGCGCGGTGCCTGAGGATGAGCGGCGCAAGATCGCGCTGTTCACCAATGTGCAGCCGGAGGCCGTCATTTCGGTGGTCGATGCCGATTCGATTTACAAAGTACCGGCGATGCTGCATGACCAGATGCTCGACGAAATCGTCTGTCACAAGCTGAGCATTCTGGCGCGGGCGGCGAATCTGTCGGTGTGGACTTCGCTGGTGGATTCGCTCGAACATCCCGAGCGCGAAGTCGATATCGCTTTCGTCGGCAAGTATGTCGATCTGACCGAATCCTACAAGTCGCTGACCGAGGCGCTGGTACATGCGGGCATTCATACCCGCAGCAAGGTACGCATCCACTATCTCGACTCCGAAGAGATTGAGCGCAACGGCGCCGATCCGCTGAAAGACATGGATGCCGTGCTGGTGCCGGGCGGCTTCGGCAAGCGCGGCACCGAGGGCAAGGTCGCCGCGATTCGCTACGCGCGCGAGCACAAGCTGCCCTATCTCGGCATTTGTCTGGGGATGCAGTTGGCCACCATCGAGTTCGCCCGCCACATGGCCAGCCTCGGCGGCGCGAACAGTACCGAATTCGATCCCGATACGCCGCATCCGGTCGTCGCGCTGATTACCGAATGGCTGGACCGCGAAGGCAAGGTTGAACAGCGGGATGCCAATTCCAATTTGGGCGGCACCATGCGGCTGGGCGCGCAGCGTTGCCCGATCAAGGCGGGTACGCTGGCCGCGCAAATTTACGGCAAGGAAGTCAACGAGCGCCATCGTCACCGCTACGAAGTGAACAATATTTATGTGCCGAAACTGGAAGCGGCCGGTATGGTGATTTCGGCGCGCACGCCTGCCGAAAATCTGCCGGAGATGATGGAGTTGCCGCAATCCATGCACCCGTGGTTTGTCGGCGTGCAGTTTCACCCCGAATTCACCAGCAATCCGCGCACGGGGCATCCGCTGTTCATCGCCTATGTGCGGGCCGCGCTTGCCGGCAAGGGTGGGCGATGAAACTTTGCCACTTCGAGGCGGGCCTCGATCAGCCCCTGTTCCTGATTGCCGGCCCCTGCGTTGCCGAATCGAAGCAGCTTTGCCTCGACATCGCCGGACAAATGCAGGAGACCTGCGCGGCGCTGGGCATCCCCTATATTTTCAAGGCTTCTTACGACAAGGCGAATCGCAGTTCTGGCAGATCCTTCCGCGGACTCGGTCTCGACGAAGGGCTGGCGATTCTCGCCGAGGTGCGGGCGCAAATCGGCGTGCCGGTGTTGACCGACGTGCATGACGAAGATCAGGTCGCGCCGGCCGCTGCCGTCGTCGACGTGTTGCAAACCCCCGCCTTCCTGTGCCGCCAGACCGATTTCATCCAGAAGGTGGCGGCCTGCGGCAAGCCGGTCAATATCAAGAAGGGCCAGTTCCTCGCGCCCGCCGATATGAAGCAGGTTGTCGCCAAGGCCAAAGAAGCGAATGGCGGCGCGGCAAACATCATGGTTTGCGAGCGCGGCGTTTCCTTCGGCTACAACAATCTGGTGTCGGATATGCGCAGCCTCGCCATCATGCGCGAGACCGGCTGTCCGGTCGTGTTCGACGCCACCCATTCGGTGCAACTGCCGGGCGGGCAGGGCGCGGCTTCCGGCGGTCAGCGCGAGTTCGTGCCGGTGCTGGCGCGAGCAGCCGTCGCGGTTGGCGTGTCCGGGCTGTTCATGGAAACCCATCCCGATCCGGCCAGGGCGCTTTCCGATGGCCCGAACTCCTGGCCGCTGGATAAGATGTATGATTTGCTGTCAAGCCTGCGCGATATCGACGCGCTGGTAAAGCAGCGCGGTTTTACGGAATGCTGATGAGCATGGCTTGTTCAATTTAATCTGGGAGTAAAAAAATGAGCGCAATCGTAGATGTCGTCGCCCGCGAGATTCTGGATTCCCGCGGCAATCCCACCGTCGAAGCCGACGTTCTGCTTGAGTCCGGCGTCATGGGCCGTGCTGCCGTTCCCTCCGGCGCTTCCACCGGCTCGCGCGAAGCCATTGAGCTGCGCGACGGCGACAAGAGCCGCTATCTCGGCAAGGGCGTGACCCGCGCCGTCGATAACGTCAATACCGAAATTTCGGAGGCGATCATCGGCCTTGATGCCGAAGAACAGACCTTCATCGACCAAACCCTGTGCGATCTGGACGGTACCGACAACAAGTCGCGTCTGGGCGCGAATGCCATGCTGGCGGTTTCGATGGCGGTCGCCAAAGCCGCTGCCGATGAGGCGGGCCTGCCGCTCTATCGCTATTTCGGCGGTTCGGGGCCGATGACCATGCCGGTGCCGATGATGAACGTCATCAACGGCGGCGCGCACGCCAACAATAATCTCGACATTCAGGAATTCATGATTCTGCCGGTCGGCGCCGGAAGTTTCTGCGAGGCGCTGCGTTGCGGCGCTGAGGTATTCCAGCATCTCAAAAAACTGGTCGACAAAAAGGGCTACCCGACGACGGTGGGCGACGAAGGCGGCTTTGCCCCGAACGTCGCCGGTAACGATGAAGCCATCGAACTGATTCTGCGCGCCATCGAAGCCGCCGGTTACACGCCGGGGCAGGATGTAATGCTCGGCCTCGATTGCGCCAGTTCCGAGTTTTACAAAGACGGCAAGTACATTCTGGCTTCGGAAAAACTGGAACTGACTTCCGCCGCTTTCGCTGACTATCTGGCGACCTTGACCGGCAAGTACCCGATCATCAGCATTGAGGACGGCATGGCCGAAGGCGACTGGGACGGCTGGAAGCTGCTCACCGACAAGCTCGGCAAGAGTGTGCAGATTGTCGGCGACGACCTGTTCGTCACCAACCCGAAGATTCTGCGGGAAGGCATCAGGAAAGGCATCGCCAATTCCATCCTCATCAAGATCAACCAGATCGGCACGCTGACGGAAACCTTCGCCGCAGTCGAAATGGCCAAACGGGCGGGATACACCAACGTCATCTCGCACCGTTCCGGCGAAACCGAAGATTCCACCATCGCCGATATCGCGGTCGGCCTCAACGCCGGACAAATCAAGACCGGCTCGCTGTCGCGCTCGGATCGCATCGCCAAGTACAACCAGTTGCTGCGCATCGAAGAAGACCTCGGCGACGCAGTCAGCTATCCGGGCATCGCGGCTTTCTACAACCTGCGCAAGTAGTCCCGCTCGTCATGCGCTGGCCAACATGGGTACTGGCAGCACTCATTGTGCTGCTCCAGTACCCGCTTTGGCTGGGCAAAGGCAGTTGGTTGCGTGTCTGGGAAATGGACAGGCAGCTCACTGAGCAGCAGGCCACCAACCGAAAACTCGAAGCGCGCAACACCGGCCTCGACGCCGAAGTGCGCAACCTCAAAACCGGCCTCGACGCCATCGAAGAACGCGCCCGCTACGAACTCGGCCTTATCAAACCCGGCGAAGTTTTCGTGCAAATCCCGCA
>JAISPO010000103.1 GCA_031274855.1 Zoogloeaceae bacterium
CTCACTCCGCTGTTCGGCGTGCTGGCCGGCGCGCTGCTGCTCGGCGAGCATGTCGGTTTGGCGCTGACGGCAGCGCTCGGCCTGGTCGCGCTCGGCATCTGGCTGGTGAATCGTCCGGCAAAAAACCTGCCGGCGAACATCAAATAGCGTAGTTTTGATTTACTCTCGTACGTATTTGTATCCTGCTCCTACCTGCCTCCCTTCAAAAGAGAGCTTAATACAGTTGGCTTGCAGGGCATGATTAGCACTGCCAGAGCGCTGGCCCCTCCGCGTATAATTATCGTTTTTGCGGATATTCCGGCGGGCCATGCAGGAAAAGTACACCCCACGAGACATTGAGCAGGCCGCCCAGGCCCATTGGCAATCCCGGCATTCTTTCCGTGCCGTCGAGGATGCTACAAAGCCGAAGTATTACTGCCTGTCGATGTTCCCCTATCCTTCGGGCAAGTTGCACATGGGGCATGTGCGCAATTACACGATCGGCGATGTGCTGACGCGGCATTACATGATGCGCGGCTACAACGTCTTGCAGCCGATGGGTTGGGATGCCTTCGGGCTGCCGGCGGAAAACGCAGCGATTCAGAACAGGGTGCCGCCCGCCCAGTGGACATACGACAACATCGCCTACATGAAGAAGCAGCTTCAGTCGCTCGGCTTCGCCATCGACTGGGAGCGCGAGCTGGCGACCTGCAAGCCCGATTACTACAGGTGGAATCAGTGGCTGTTCCTGCGGATGCTGGAGGCGGGCATTGCCTACAAGAAAACGCAGGTGGTGAATTGGGATCCGGTCGACCAGACCGTGCTCGCCAACGAGCAGGTGATTGATGGCCGTGGCTGGCGTACCGGCGCGATTGTTGAAAAACGCGAGATTCCGGGTTATTACCTCGGCATCACGCGCTATGCCGATGAGTTGCTCGCGGCGCTGGACACGCTGTCCGGCTGGCCGGAGCGCGTCAAGACCATGCAGGCCAACTGGATCGGCAAGAGTCACGGCGTGCGCTTCGCTTTTCCTTATGCGCTCAACGGCGAGCAGGAGTTGCTGTGGGTCTATACCACGCGCGCCGATACCATCATGGGCGTGACCTTCGTCGCCGTCGCCGCCGAGCATCCGCTGGCCGCGCACGCGGCGAAAACCAATCCGCAGGTCGCAGCCTTCATCGAGAAATGCAAGTGTATCTCGGTGATGGAAGCCGATCTCGCCACGATGGAAAAGGAAGGCGTGTATACCGGCCTGACCGTCACGCATCCGCTGACCGGCGAGCCGGTACCGGTGTGGGTCGGCAACTATGTGCTGATGGGTTACGGCGAAGGCGCGGTGATGGCGGTGCCGGCGCACGACGAGCGCGATTTCGGCTTTGCGAAAAAATACGGTCTGCCAATCAAGCAGAGTATCGCCGTCGCGGGGGAAAAGTTTTCCGCCGATCAGTGGCAGGAGTGGCAGGCCGACAAGCAAAACGGCGTGTGCGTAAATTCCGGCAAGTATGACGGCCTCAATTACCAGCAGGCCGTGGATGCCATTGCCGCCGATTTGAAAGCGAAGCAGCTTGGCGGCCAGCAGGTGCAATTCAGGCTGCGCGACTGGGGCATTTCGCGCCAGCGTTATTGGGGCTGCCCGATTCCGCTGATTCATTGCGACGCCTGCGGCACCGTGCCTGTGCCGGATGAACACCTGCCGGTGACACTGCCTGAGGACTGTGTTCCCGACGGCTCTGGCAACCCGCTGCTGAAGCGCCCAGACTTTCTCAACTGCGCCTGCCCGCAATGCGGCAAACCGGCGCGGCGCGAAACCGACACGATGGATACCTTCGTCGATTCCTCCTGGTACTACGCGCGTTACTGCTCGAACGACGCCAAGGCCATGGTCGACGCGCGGGCCGGTTACTGGCTGCCGGTCGACCAATACATCGGCGGCATTGAACACGCGATTCTGCATTTGCTCTACTCGCGTTTCTGGACCAAGGTGATGCGCGACCTCGGCCTCATCAAAACGGACGAGCCTTTTGCCAACCTGCTCACGCAGGGCATGGTGCTGAACCACATTTTCAGCCGCCGCACCGGCAAGGGCGGCATTGAGTATTTCGCGCCCGATGAAATCGAACTGCTGCGCGACGAGGGCGGCCACATCACCGGCGCGACCGCGAAGGCCGACCGCCAGCCGGTCGACTATCAGGGCATCGGCACCATGTCGAAGTCCAAGCGTAACGGCGTCGATCCGCAATCGCTGATTGAACAATACGGGGCCGATACCGCCCGCTTCTTCATGATGTTCGCCTCGCCGCCGGAACAGACGCTCGAATGGTCGGACTCCGGCGTCGACGGCGCTTACCGCTTCCTCCGGCGGCTGTGGACTTTCGGTCACGGCCTGCGCTCGCGCAGCGCGGGCATGGCAACGAGTACCGCGGCTTCGCCGCTGCGCCGTGAAGTGCATCTGTTGCTGAAACAGGCCAATTACGATCTCGGCAAAATGCAGTTCAACACGGTCGCCTCGGCGGCGATGAAAATGCTCAACGCGCTTGAAAAAGCCGCTGGCGACCCGCATGAGCGGGAGTGCTTCTCGATTCTGCTGCGTCTGCTGGCGCCGGTCACGCCGCATGTCTGCCACGCACTCTGGCAGGAACTCGGCTACGGCGATGACATCCTGACAACCTCCTGGCCAGAACCGCTGGCGGAAGCCTTGGCGCAAGACGAGATCGAACTGGTGCTGCAAGTGAATGGCAAAACGCGCGGCAGCGTGCGCGTGCCTGCCGAGGCTGATCGCAGCGCCATCGAAGCGGCGGCCATCACTACGGAGGCAGCGCAGAAGTTCATGGAGGGCAAACCGGCGAAGAAGGTCATCGTCGTGCCCAATCGTCTGGTCAACATCGTCGTCTAGGGGCAAGCGATGCGCGTCTGGATCATTGTTCTCGCCCTGTTGCTGTCAGCCTGCGGCTTTCATTTGCGCGGCTCTTACGCGCTGCCTTTCGACACGCTGAGCATCTCCTCGCCGGTCAATGCCGAGTTGCGCGCGCTGCTGAAGCGCCAGATCGAAATCGGCACCAAGGCCAAAGTTGTCGATGAAGGCGCGCCCGCGCAGGCATCCCTGCGCATTCTCGGCGACACTTCGGAAAAGCGCATCCTCTCACTCAGCGCCGCGGGCCGCGTCAGCGAATACCAGCTTGCGCGGGCTTTGAGGTTCAGGGTCGTCGATGCTGGCGACAACGAGCTTCTGCCGCCAAGCACGATCACGCTCATCCGCGAAATGACTTTCGACGATGCCGCGGTACTTTCAAAGGACACGGAAGAAGTCCTGCTCTGGCGGGATATTCAGAACGATCTCGTTCAACAGTTGCTGCGCCGTCTGGCCGCCATCAAACCCAAGCCAACATCGCCATGAACCTGCGCCCCGAGCAGTTGGCCGGACATCTGGACAAGGGGCTCGCGCCACTGTACGCCGTGCATGGCGACGGGCTGCTGGCGATTGAAGCCGCCGACGCGATCCGCGCCGCCGCCCGCCAGCAGGGTTACGCCGAGCGCGAAGTGTTGATGGTCACCTCCGGCTTCAAGTGGGACGATTTGTTCATGGCCGCCGGTAATCTGTCGCTGTTCGGCGGCGACAAACTGATCGACTTGCGCATTCCCTCAGGCAAACCCGGACGCGACGGCGGCGAGGCGCTGGGCCGCTACTGCGCCGCCCTGCCTGCCGGTACGGTGACGCTGATCTCGTTGCCGGAACTCGACTGGCAGGCGAAAAAAGCCGCCTGGTTTCTCAAGCTCGCCGACGCGGGCATCGCTATTGAATGCAATGCCCCCGCCGCCGCGCAACTGCCCAACTGGATTGCCGCCCGCCTCAAGCAGCAGAATCAGACCGCGCCGCGCGAGGCGCTTGATTTCATCGCCACCCATGTCGAAGGCAACCTGCTTGCCGCCCATCAGGAAATCCAGAAGCTCGCCCTGCTCTATCCTGAAGGCGAGCTGTCGCGCAAGGATGTCGAGGCCGCTGTGCTCAACGTCGCCCGCTACGACATTGACGCGCTGCGCGATGCCTTGCGCGCCAACGACTCAGCCCGCTGCGCGCGCGCGCTCGACGGCCTCAAGGCAGAAGGCGCCGCCCTGCCGCTGATCCTCTGGACGGTCGCCAATGAAGCGCGTCAACGCGCTGCCCGCGCCGCCCTCTTGCATGCGGCGCGAATTGATCGCATGATTAAGGGCGTAGCGCGTGGCGACGTCTGGGATGAAATGCTGCAACTGACGCTACGCCTGACACGAACAAGGACTGCCTGATGAACACCGTCAAGGATTACATGGAAGGTCTCGGCAAAGCGGCCCGCGCCGCTTCGCGCGACATGGCCAAGGCTTCGACTGCCGCAAAAAATAACGCGCTGCTGGCGATGGCGCAGGCGATCCGCGCCAACGCGGAACAACTGCTGGCCGCCAATGCCGCCGATGTGGCGGAAGCCAAAGCCAACGGCCTCGAACCGGCGATGCTCGACCGCCTGACACTGACCGCCAAGGGCGTCGAAACGATGGCGCAGGGGCTGGAACAGGTGGCCGCGCTGGCCGATCCGGTCGGCGAAATCACTGACCTCAAACGCCAGCCCACCGGCATTCAAGTCGGCAAGATGCGCGTGCCGCTCGGCGTGGTCGGCATCATTTACGAAGCGCGTCCCAACGTCACCGCGGACGCGGCGGCGCTTTGCCTCAAGTCGGGCAATGCCGCCATCCTGCGCGGCGGCAAGGAGGCGTTGCGCAGCAATCAGGCTATCGCCGTCTGCGTGCGCGCCGGTCTCAAGGCAGCGGGCCTGCCCGAAGCTGCCGTGCAGGTGATCGAGACTACGGATCGCGCCGCAGTCGGCGCGCTCGTCGCCATGCCCCAATACGTCGATGTGATCGTGCCGCGCGGCGGCAAGGGTCTGATTGAACGCATCAGTCAGGAAGCGCGTGTGCCTGTCATCAAACATCTGGACGGCAACTGCCACGTCTACATCGACGACAGCGCCGATCCGGTCAAGGCGCTGAAAGTCCTCATGAACGCCAAAACTCAGCGGCTCGGCACCTGCAACACTGCCGAGTCCCTGCTGGTTTCACGCAAGGCGGCGGCGCAGCTACCCGCGCTGGCTCAGGCCTTGCAGGCCAAGGGCGTCGAAATTCGCGGTTGCGCCGAAACGCAGGCGCTGGTCGCGGGCGCGAAATCGGCCACCGAGGAGGATTACTACACGGAATATCTGGCCGCGATCATTTCCTGCAAAGTGGTGGCCGATGCCAGCGAGGCCATCGCGCACATCAATAAATATTCAAGCGCCCACACCGATGCCATCATCACCGAGAGCCACGCCAACGCGATGCGCTTCCTGCGCGAGGTTGATTCCAGTTCCGTCATGGTGAACGCTTCGACCCGTTTCGCGGATGGTTTTGAATACGGACTCGGCGCGGAAATCGGCATTTCCACGGATAAATTCCACGCCCGCGGCCCAGTCGGCCTTGAAGGACTGACTTCGCAGAAATGGATCGTGCTTGGCAATGGCGAAGTTCGCGGCTAACCGAAATTCTGATTGAGAGAAACAGGCCATGAAGAGCAGCGTCACCATTATTTCCGCGCCCATTTTCAGCTTGGGGCTGCGCTGCAACGAGGACGAAATCACCGGCATCGAATTTCTCAAACCCTGTGCCGAAGTCGCGCCGAAATTGCTACTGGCCAAGGAGGCCGTGCGCCAGTTGCACGCATGGATGGATAATCCGCGCTTCGAGTTCTCGCTACCGCTGGCGCCGCAGGGCACGCCCTTCCAGCGCCGGGTCTGGGCTGCCATCACCACGATTCCATCGGGCCAGACATGCCAGTACGGCGAAATCGCCGTCAGGCTCGGCACTGGCCCGCGCGCCATCGGCAACGCCTGCGGCGCCAACCCTTATCCGGTGGTCGTCCCCTGCCACCGCGTCGTTTCCGCCCAAGGCTTGGGCGGCTTCGCCCGCCAGCGCGGCGACTTCCTGCTCGACATCAAACGCTGGCTGTTGGCGCACGAGCAAATCTGAAGCGCGTCCGCTCAGCGCGTCGCGCGCAGATGCTTGATGCGCGCGGCAGTTTCGGGATGACTGGACAGCCAGTCGGCATGAGACTGTGAATCCGGCGATTCCTTGTCGTGCGCTCGTTGCATTTTTTCCAGCATTGAGGCCAAACCATCGGCGGACATTCCGTTCCGGCGCATCAGCGCCGCGCCGTAGTCATCGGCCTCCTGTTCAAAGCCACGCGAGTATTTGGATTCCAGCAGCACCGCCGTGAGGCCCGAAAGCAGCACGGAAATGTCACCGAAGTAGCTCGCCACCACCGCGCCAACCACCGACGACTGGATCGCCTGACGCAAGCCGTGGCGAAACTTGACGTGCGCGAGTTCGTGGGCGAGTACACCCAGTACTTCCTCATCGTTATCCGCCAACGCCACCAGTTCGTCGAACAGCACGATCTGGCCATCGGGCAGCGCAAAGGCATTCGGCCCAACTTTCGGCGCGCTGCGGAACAACAGGCGGCCGTTGGTCAGCGCGGGGTCGCTATCCGCAATGCGGCGCATCCCTTCAGTCAGCGTCTGCTGCCGCTCCAAAGGCAGGGCGCTCGGTTCCAGTATGCGCCCGTCCACTGTCTTCAAGACCTGCTGGGACAGGTAAGTCACGGCTTCCGGCGGAATCATGGGCGCGGTGCGTTCCGCAACCCAAGGCAGACCCCAGCGATACGCTGCCAGCAAAACCGTGGCCATGAAAACGACCCCACCCAAGGCCAAGCGCCAGCTTTTTTGCCAGCGTGCCACCGCGCGATCCCGGTGGCCCAAGGCTGTCAGCAAAGCATTGAGTTCGCGCCCCTGCGCGACTTCGCAATAGCTGCCATCGGCAAAAGTCAGCGTGCGCGGCGCAGCGCCGATCGGCTCGGAAACCCGGATGCGGGCCAGCGGTTCGCGCCGGTTCCAGTCAATACCGGCTACTTCAATCCCTTCTGGTACCGCACGCAAACGCACCGGGTGGCATCGGGATGTCTTGCCGTCGAAGTAGCGGGCTTCCATCGTCTACAGCGAGAAATCCAGATCGAAGGCATCGGCGATTTCTTCGCCGACCGCCGAGATTTCGCCGACCGCCAGACCGGCAAAGGCATTGAGGTCGGTATTTTCCAGCGCCAGATGCTCCAGCCGGTAAGCGGCCTCGCGCACCTTGGCCCAAGGCCAGTAGAGGCCGAGCGTCAGCAGCACCATGAAGAAGTTACCGGCAACGATCCGCAGATATGAACGGTAACGCTGCGTGGAGATAAACGCTTTCCCGTTGAGTGAAGTCGTATTCCAGGTCAAATTGCTCAGGCGCACCTGCAAGTAGGATTTAATCAGCAGCGTAAATGTCAGAACGAATCCACCGGCTAATGCCATGATAACGAGTACGCCGATCACTTTCGGCACCCCGCCGCTATTCATCATGGTCCCAAAAAATCCAACCAGAAAACCCAGCACCACAAAGGTGGAAATGCCCACCAAGGCGGCTATGATGTAAGCGCCAAAGAAGCTCCCAACATCGGGGTCGCATTTGAAGCGCGCACGCCCATAAGACAGATTGTCAAGTTGGAACCGCTTGATGGCCCGCATCCATACGGGTATCCAGAAGCCGAGGAAGATCGCCGGTATGCCGTGGGCGACAAAGGCGATGAAGGCTTGCCTGTAGGTGCCCCGATGACGGAAACGCAGACCGCGATAGCTGGTGTTGGCGGCGCGGAATTTCAGCGAGCGCAATATGAACCAGGGCAGAATGGGGGCGGAGCACAGGAGCAAACCCCAGTAGACCGCCACATTGACATTCTTGCTGAGTGACAGCAGCACGAGCAGCGTCCATGCGATGATCCGGCCCTTGAGGATGGCCTTCGGGTTGCCGTGGTAGTCGAAGCCGCTGCCGGCCAGCAGAGTGTTGCGGTGGAAAAACTGCTCGCGCCGCACCTTCGCCCAAGCCGAGTAAATGCCCAGCGTCAGCACCGACAGCACGAGGTTGACGATCCAGATGCGGAAGTAGTCGCCGCCGGTGCCGACAAACCGGAAGCCCAGCGGCTCGCCGGTCGCCATGGCCTCCCCCATTACCACCACTTGGGAAGTCTCGGACATCGAACCGGTATCAAGCGCGGCCCCCGAGCGTTCTGCCATCGGTTCGAGCGTCAGCTCCTGACGATCTGTCACCGGTTCGGCCTGCATGTGCCGCTGATTATCGTAGTCATAGCGAAGTCCGGCATCGCTCAAAACACGGTAAGCCTCGCGCAACCGGCGCAGGAAATCGGGCGGCAGCGGCTTGGCGCTGCTGCCCAGACTGCCCCTGATCTTCGCCAAACCGGTGCGATAGGCCGTCTCGATCGCCTGCGCGTCGGCGTGTTCCGGCACTCCCAGAACTTCGTAATGATCGACCTTCATGTTCGCCGGCATACTGCCTCCTTCACATCGTTTTGATGCTTGATCCATTATAGGCAGGAATTTGGCCTACACTTGTTCACCATCATGTCCAACGATAACGCGCTGATCGACGACTTTGCCGACGCCCTCTGGCTTGCCGACGGGCTGGCGAAAACCACGCTTGCCGCCTACCGCAGCGACCTTGCGCTATTCTCCGGCTGGCTGGCAACGCGCAAGCTCGATCTGCCAAGCGCCGATGAGGCCGCGATCAACGAATACCTCGCCCATCTGCAAGGCAGGCCGGAAGGCTTCAAGCCAACTTCGCAGCGGCGGCTGCATGCGACGTTTCGCCGCTTCTACCGCTGGCTGCTCGATCAGGGCCGCATCAAGGCCGATCCGCTGCTCAATGTTGAGCGTCCGCGCGTCGCCGCGCGTTTTCCGAAAACACTATCCGAGGCTCAGGTCGAGGCGCTGCTGGCCGCGCCGGATGTCGCCACGCCGCGCGGCTTGCGCGACCGCGCCCTGCTCGAGGTCGTTTATGCCACCGGCTTGCGCGTTTCCGAACTGATCGGCCTCAAAATGTTCGAGCTTTCGCTTGCCGATGGCCTCGTGCGCGTGTTCGGCAAGGGCGCCAAGGAGCGGCTGGTGCCGCTCGGCCAAATCGCCGCCGAATGGCTGGAACAATGGCTGAAGGATGGCCGCCCCGCCTTGCTCAAGGGCGCGAACTCGGACTATGTTTTCGTCACCGGCAAAAAAACAGGCGCGATGAGCCGCCAGATGGCATGGACGCTCATCAAAAACCACGCGACGCGGGCCGGTATTCCGCGCGAGAAAATTTCGCCGCATGTGCTGCGTCATGCCTTCGCCACCCACCTGCTCAATCATGGCGC
>JAISPO010000106.1 GCA_031274855.1 Zoogloeaceae bacterium
CGAATGTCTGGCCATCGAACCGGCGCTGGCGCATTCCACAGTGCCTATCGTCGGCGGCACATTCACGGCAGACGATGAATCAGGCGACGCCCACAAATTTACCCTGGCGCTGGCGCGACACGCCGCCGCGCGCGGCGTTGCTTTCCGCTTCGGCGAAGCCGTCTCTGCGTTGTTATCCGAAGGGGGGCGCATTACCGGCGTGCGTTTGGCCAATGGTGAAACATTGACTGCCGATGCCTATATCGTCGCGCTCGGCAGTTATTCGCCGCTGCTGCTCAAGCCGCTTGGGGTGCGGATTCCCGTCTATCCCGCCAAGGGTTACTCAGCGACTTTCGAATTGACGGCGGACGATGCCGCGCCCGCCGTCAGCCTCATCGACGATGGCCACAAACTTGTTTTTTCCCGTCTCGGCCAACGTTTGCGGGTCGCTGGGACCGCCGAATTTACCGGCTACGACACCTCGATCAATGCCGCCCGCTGTCTAGCCCTAGTCAAGCGAGTACAGACAGTATTTCCGGGCTTGCGGGACAAACAACCGGAATTCTGGGCCGGCCTGCGTCCCGCAACACCCGGCAACGTGCCACTCATCGGCCGCACACGCTTCGCCAATCTCTACCTCAACACCGGCCACGGCACACTAGGCTGGACCATGGCCTGCGGCGCGGGGAAGCTGCTGGCGCAGCAGGTTTCAGGGTACGGGGTTCAGGATTCACGATAGTCACAAGTGAGGGTTCTTGATGCGCAGATTGACGTGGCGTACGCTAATGCGTACCATTAAAGTTCTACGAGAAGGAGATTGAACATGACCAGTCTTACCGCAAGCGAAGCCCGCGCCAACCTGTACCGCCTCATTGACCAAGCGGCTGAATCGCATCAGCCAATCCGCATTGCCGGGAAAAGAACAAGCGCGGTTCTCCTGTCTACAGAAGATTGGGACGCAATCCAGGAAACGCTCTACCTGCTTGCAATTCCCGGTATGGGTGAATCAATCAAGGAAGGTATGGCAGAGCCTCTTGGCAAGAGTGCCAAGGAGCTTAAGTGGTGAGCTGGCACATCGTCTATTCCAAGCACGCGCAGAAGGACGCCAAGAAACTGGCAGCCGCAGGTCTGAAGGGCAAGGCGCTGGAACTACTGGCTGTTCTGACAGCCGATCCGTTCCAAAACCCACCGCCGTATGAAAAGCTCGTAGGTGACTTGACGGGCGCCTATTCACGGCGCATCAACATCCAGCACCGTTTGGTCTACGAAGTATTTGCCAAGGAAAAAACTGTCCGCGTTCTTCGCATGTGGTCACATTACGAGTAAAAAGCCTGACATTGCGTACTCGCTATTCCACGCGGGCTTGACGATAGCTACAAGTTGGATGACACTGATCACTTCAAGATAACTCGTCCAAATATAGTTAGGTATCTACTATGAATCGGTGGTTATTTCTATCAATCCTAGCCTCAAGCATTTTGAGTGGCTGTACGGTACCTCCTGTACAAAAGGTCGAAGCACAGGCTCCCCTCGAAATCTCTGTCGGTACTCAGACCAAGCCAATTGAGTTCCGAAAAATTCTGACCAAGATTCCACTTGGTGAACAGGTCGTAAAAATGCACTACGGGTGGGGATGTTTCCCCGGTGCAAACATTGGATGGCGAGGTGGCCGGCTAAATATTACCGACGAAGAGCTAACCGAAACATTCCGAAGTGAACTCCAAAGCCGGAATTACCAAGTAGTCGGCGATCCCTATGCACTGTTTGATGATCCTTCGGTATGGCAAGCCGAAATTCTAGTGGCCGGGGTAGTCACCAAGGTGGATACTCAGGTCTGTTTTCCTTTCTCTGGTAGCCCGAGTGCTGGCATAGGAAACACAAGTGCATTGAAAGGTGGCGCGTTCATGCGAGTTACTTGGCAAATCTATGGCCGGGCGGCAGGCAAGGTAGTCCATGAGGTCACCACCGAAGGCTCGTATCAAAGTGAGGAAGTCATTTCAGGCGGGTTCCCGATTTTTTTCAGAAATGCGTTTGCCGCAAACGTCAGAAATCTCTTGGCCGACCGTGGCTTTCATGACTTGGTAGTAAAACATAATGATCAACAGGCTGAGCCGCCACATCAGAGAAACGGAGCGCAGGGCATTTAGTGCGGAACCTCAGAGTCAGCGCCGAAGTCTTTTCAACCGTTCTCAGAGGTTTTGCTGAAGCCTGAAGCCTGATTTCCTGCCGATATGAAGACAAATATGAAACTAACCGTCGTATCAAAGCAACGCATTGATCCGGCCAAATTGGCGGCGGCACAGGCGGTAGCGGCAGAAGTTCCGGTGTTCGATGCCGACAATCTGCCAACGGCGTCTGGTGATTGGGATAACGCCATCGTCAGCCATTCTCTGGCAGAACTGCTGACAGCGCGTGCGCCGAAAGCACGGTAGTGGCACCACCTAACCTCAAGTTGTCCTCTTGGTTATGAAAGTATCCGATACTGGGGTACCCTGAGGTTTCTGTGAAGGGGAATAAATGGCTGTCCTGATTCCTGCATTAAACGCTTGCGTTGGGCGCATGACGCCCGGCGAGCGTCGCTTGGCGGAACGCCTTGAGCAAAAGCTTGATGACGATTACCTGCTGTGGTACGACGTTCCTGTCGGCCCCAAGCAAAAATATCCCGACTTCGTCATCATCCACCCGCGCCGGGGAATCCTGATCCTTGAAACCAAACATTGGCGTCTCGACACCATTCAGGAAGTTAACCCGCAGACTTGGGTCATTGTTGAAGAGGGGCGTCCAAAAGAGGTCATTAACCCCATAGAGCAAGCACACAGAGATGCCATTGAGGTTGTCAATGCGCTGGAGCGCGACCCACAACTGGTGCAAACCGATGGATCCCATCGCGGCAAGCTGGTATTTCCCTGGGGCTACGGGGTTGTTCTCACAAACATCACCCGCAGCCAATTCGAGCAATCGGGGCTCGAGCAGGCCATTAAGCCTCATCTTGTCATTTGTAAAGACGAAATGCTGGAATCAGCAGAGCCGGAAGGCTTCCAGCAACGGCTGTGGAGCATGCTCCCTTACGCTTTTGGCAAAGCAATTTCCCTGCCACAACTTGAGCGGGTTCGCTGGATCATGTTTCGGCAGGTGCGAATTCCTGTTCAAGGCAATCTGTTTGCCGATGATGCAGACGAACTGCCAGACATCATGCGGGTCATGGATTTGCAACAAGAGCAACTGGCCCGTAGTCTGGGCGAAGGCCACCGGGTCATTCACGGCGTGGCTGGTTCAGGCAAGACAATGATCTTGGGCTATCGCGCCGAATACTTGGCAAAGGTGCCTTCGGCCAAGCCCATCCTCGTTCTTTGTTACAACGAACCGTTGGCGGTCAAATTGAACGCCTCGTTTGTGGCCAAGGGGCTGTCTGACAGGGTGCATATTCGCCACTTCCATAAATGGTGTCATGAGCAACTGAAAACCTATGGACAAAATTTGCCACCTCAATCCTCAAACCGGGAGATATTCTTCGGTCAGATGGTGGATAACGTCATCCGGGGTGTGGAACGCAAGCAAATTCCATCGGGACAATATCAAGCAGTCATGGTGGACGAGGGGCATGACTTCCAACCCGAATGGCTTAAGCTTGTTGCCCAGATGGTTGATCCGGCTACCAACAGTCTGCTGATTTTGTATGACAGCGCACAGAATATTTATGGCAAGCACAAGGCTCGAGGGTTTAGCTTCAAGAGCGTGGGCATTCAAGCGGCGGGCCGTACCACGATCCTGAAAATCAACTACCGCAACACGAAGCAAATCCTGCAAACCGCCAATCGTGTTGCTGGCGAATTTTTAATGCCTGATGCCCAAGATGATGACGGTGTACCGTTGGTGCAACCCGTGAGTTGTGGTCGGGATGGACAAGAGCCGCTCATTATTCGTCTGCCAACACTCAAGGAAGAACCGGCCAAGATTGCCGAACTTTTGGCCTCAGCTCACGAAGAAGGTCACGCTTGGGGCGACATGGCCATTCTCTGCCGGGATCGCGAGGCTATGGACCAGTGTGCTCAGGCATTGGTGCATCGCAGGCTGCCTCACCATATCCGGTATGGCGCGGGAGACTTCGATCCGTTGGCAAACACAATCAAAGTAATGACCATGCACGCCAGCAAAGGGTTGGAATTTCCCGTCGTAGCCGTTTATGGTGTTGGCTTGATGCCGCGCAAAGACAGGGAGATTGCTGATGAGGCCAAACTTTTTTACGTAGCGGCAACCCGAGCCACGCAAAAGTTAATTCTTACCATTGCCGGAGAAGGGGCCTTCGCCAAATCATTGGCAACATGAACCTCAGGCTCAGCGTTGAGTTCTTCTCAACCGCTCTCAGAGGTTTTACTGAACCCTGTACCCTGATTAGTGCAGATGCCTCGGCGCGGCTTCGGCCTGTTCTTCGGGGAGTTCGGCGTGGCTGGGTTCGCCGTCGGGATTGGGGTAGAGCGGGGTGCCGCAGTCGTCGCAGTATTCCATCGGGAAGCGATGGTCGAGGGTGACAATTTCGTTCATGCCCGCTTCGCGCAGCACGGTTTCGATTTGGCTTGGCAGGTCGGCGGCTTCGTCTTCCGCTTCCAGCAGCGGCCAGACGACGCCGTGCACGACATCGGTGGAGCCGGTCAGCGTGAAGCCGATACGGAATTCTTCCAGTTGCCGGTCGTAATAAGGCGCGAGTACCGCGCGCAGATTGTTGGCGGCGATATTCAGCGTGGTTTGCAGGAAGGCGATGGCGGCTTGCAGGGAGTAGGGGCGTGAAGCGCGATCGGCCTCACGCGCTGCCGCGTGATAAGGCTGCGGCAGCAGCAAGTCCACCGCGCAGGCGGGCAGCAGCGGACGCAGCGCTTCGCCGCCTTGGGCGCGCCATTGTTTGAGGGCTTCGGCGCGAGAGCCGTCTTCTTCCTGCCAGCGGAAAATGGGCGCGCCATGCGGCACAGCGACCGCGCCGATCAGATAACGGGTGTCGGAAAGGAAGTTCGTCGTTTCGGGCAGCCCTTGGGTATCCAGATGCGTGTCGCGGCCATGCAGGGCGGCGTTGGCCAGACGATCCGTGAGTTTGGCGGTTTCCGTATATCCCTGAGGCAGTTGGTCGGGACTCCAGAGATAGTCGACGAGACTGATTTTGACATCAGCGGCGAAGACGTGAGCTTGCAGTTGCACGCGCAAGGTCGCCATCTGGTCAGAGGCGATCGGGCCGGAGGGAATGACGAAGCGGGACCAAGACAGCAGCGGGGCAGCGAAAAGCACCACATCCTGCGGCGGCGTTGTGTCGAGGCGGTGCGACTCGCAGCAGGATTCAACCATGTCGGCAAGCTCGTCGTAGGCGCGGCCACCGGCAGCGTAAAGCTGATCCAGCGTGTCGTTGAGGGTGGCGTCGTCGTCGTCTTCGAGCAGGCAATCCACTGCGGCGGCCAGCCGCTTGAGCCAGAAGGCATCTTCGATCCGGCTCGATGATTGGGCGAGAGAACCGGCCAGACGGGTGAGTTCTTCAGTGGCGGGATTTTGCTTGGTGCGGCGGGAAAAACGGTTGCGTTTCATAATATTACTTGCGGGCAGGCGCTCGGACGACCATGTGATGACGCGGATTTTAACAGTTTGCAAATTATCGGCCCGATCTGGATTCGGCTGTTAGAATGCCTCGGTCTCATTGCTGTTGGTGATTTCATGTTCTCTCGCTTGATGCCACAAGAAGGTAAGTTTTTCGAGCTTTTCAATGCACATGCGGAATTGATTGCCCAAGGCGGCCAGGAGTTGAAGTCGCTGGTCGATCAACTGGTCGCCGGTTCCGATGACGTGACTGCGCGCATTCAGGCCATTGATCAAATCGAAAGCCGCGCCGACAAGATTACCCACGAAACCATCGCGCTGCTGCATACGAGCTTCAACACCCCGCTCGACCGCGATGCGATCCACAGCCTGATTACCTGCATGGACGATATCCTGGATTTCATTCAGGACTTGGCCCAGTCGATATACCTCTACGATGTGCGCAAGCTGCCTCAGGAAGCCTGCCGCCTTTCCGATATTTGTCTGTCCTGCTGCGAGCGCGCCAAGTCGGCCGTGCTGCTGCTCAACAACATGGATAACGGGCCGGCCATCCTGAAGATCTGCGAAGAAATCTCCAAAATGGAGTCCGATGCCGATCGGGCCATACGTACCAGCATGGCCAAGCTGTTCCGCGAAGAGCAGGACGTGCGCCAGCTCATCAAGCTGAAGGCCATGTACGAACTGCTGGAAATCATCACCGATGCTTGCGAGGACGTGGCCAACATCATTGAAGGCATCGTCCTGGAGAATTCCTGATCTATGTCGGGCGTCGAAATCGGTTTGACAACAGTTGCGGTGCTGGTTGGGCTGGCATTGCTGTTCGACTTCATGAACGGCTTCCACGATGCCGCCAATTCCATTGCGACCATTGTTTCAACCCGCGTGCTCAAGCCGCATCAGGCGGTCATTTGGGCTGCCGTCTTTAACGTCCTTGCCTACTTCATTTTCGAACTCAAGGTCGCCAGCACCATCGGCAAAGGCACTGTCGATGCCAACATTGTCGATCACTACATCGTCTTCGGCGCCCTGATCAGCGCCATTATCTGGAATTTGATTACCTGGTACTACGGTATTCCCAGCAGCTCCTCGCACGCGCTGGTCGGTGGTCTGGTCGGCGCGGCGCTCATCAAGTCGGGGCCGGCCGCGCTGCTCTGGGGCGGGATCGGCAAAATCATCGCCTTCATTTTCATCGCGCCCTTGCTCGGCTTCCTCGTTGGCGGCTTCCTGATGGTGGCGGTCTCATGGGTCTGCAACCGAACGTCGCCGAGAAAAGTGGACAGCATATTCCGTCGCCTGCAACTGCTGTCGGCCGCCGCTTACAGCCTGGGTCACGGCGGCAACGACGCCCAGAAAACCATCGGCATCATCTGGATGCTGCTGATTGCCGCCGGCATATCCAAGAGCGGCGACAGCGTGCCTGTCTGGGTGGTCGCTTCCTGCTACGCAGCCATGGGTCTTGGTACCATGTTCGGCGGCTGGCGCATCGTCAAAACCATGGGCCAGAAAATCACCAAACTCAATCAGCCCAAAGGCTTCGCCGCCAATTCCGCCGGCGCCCTGACCCTGTTTTTAGCAACCATCATGGGCATTCCGGTTTCCACGACGCACACCATCACCGGCTCGATCATGGGCGTGGGCGCGACCGGCGGCGTCAAAAAAGTCCGCTGGACAGTCGCCGGCGGCATCGTTTGGGCCTGGATATTGACCATCCCCGCAACCGCGCTGCTCGGCGCCATCGCTTGGTTACTGGGCGAAGCGTTGCTGTAGTCAGGTTTCAGGATACAGGATACAGTTTTTGGTGTTAAGGTTCGCGCAGCGAACCTTAACAAGTTTGTCTGAACCCTGTAACCTGTATCCTGAAACCTGAAACGGAGGATGCCATGAAAGCGAAATTTGTTGTTGTGGCGCTGGCTTTGATGGTCGGGTGCGCGGGGGCTTGGGCGCGTGGGCATGGACATGGGCATGGAGGCGCTCGTCTCGGAGTCTATGTCGGCGGGTTTTGGGGGCCGTGGTGGGGGCCGTCTGCCTATTACTACAACCCGCCGGTCGTCGTTCAGCAACCGATTCAGATTGAAGCGCCCGCGGCCATACAGGCAGCGCCAACCGAGACTTATTGGTATTTCTGCCGTTCCGCCAACGCCTATTACCCCTATGTCAAGAATTGTCCGGGCGGATGGGAGCGGGTCTCGCCAACGCCTCCGCAGTAGCGGTTAACGTTAAGCCTTTTAAGCCTTGACGCAAGTACGTTAGCCGCGCGTCCAATCTTCAACGGTCAAACCGGCAACACGGCTGAATGCGGCGTCATTGGTGACGAGGACGGAATCTGTTTCCAGTGCATGCGCTGCGGTCAGCATATCGAGCGGTCCAAGCGCCTTGCCTTGCTTTTCCATATCAGTCCGCACGTTCCCGTAACGCTCCATTACCGCGCCATCCCAAGGCAGCACATCCACGCGCCGCAGAAGTTCCATGACGGCATGATGAAGACGTTTGGCGCTTGGCGTCTTCGCCAAGCCGA
>JAISPO010000164.1 GCA_031274855.1 Zoogloeaceae bacterium
GAATGGCGCATCTCCTCTTCCAGACTGATGGGCAGGGTTTCTTTTGCGAAGGGAGTCGTGTGCGGCTTTTTGGAGCGCCCCGCTAAATTGGCGGCAGCCCCAGCCGTGTAAGGTGCGCAGTTTTTAACCCCCGCGCGGTCCGGCTGCATGCTACAGGTTACAGGGTACAGGGTTCAGGTTCCAGGATTCAGTAAAGTTTGTTGAGGCTCGCTGCGCGAGCCTCAACACCAAAAACTGGAACCTGTACCCTGTAACCTGTAGCATGCAGCCGGACAGCGCGGGCGTGATAAAATTCGCACCTTTCAAGGCTGGGGCTTCCGGCCAATTAGAGTGGCGCTGCCAAAAGATGCAAACGACTCCCTTCGCGAAAGAAACCCTGCCCATCAGTCTGGAAGAGGAGATGCGCCATTCCTACCTCGATTATGCGATGAGCGTGATCGTGGGGCGGGCCTTGCCCGATGTGCGTGACGGCCTGAAGCCGGTGCATCGGCGCGTGCTTTTCGCGATGCACGAGCTCGGCAACGACTGGAACAAGGCGTACAAGAAATCGGCCCGCATCGTCGGCGATGTCATCGGTAAATATCACCCGCATGGCGATACCGCGGTGTATGACACTATCGTGCGCATGGCGCAGAGTTTTTCGCTGCGCTACATGCTGGTCGATGGTCAAGGCAACTTCGGCTCGGTCGACGGCGACAGCCCTGCCGCGATGCGTTACACCGAAGTGCGCATGGCCCGCATCGGTCACGAGCTGCTGGCCGACATCGACAAGGAAACAGTCGATTTCGGGCCGAACTACGATGGCTCCGAACAGGAGCCGTTGATTCTGCCGGCCAGAATTCCCAACCTGCTCATCAATGGCAGCGCCGGTATCGCGGTCGGCATGGCGACCAATATTCCCCCGCACAACCTCGGCGAAGTCGTTGCCGGTTGTCTGGCGCTGCTGGAAGATCCCTCGCTGGCCATCGAAGAACTCATCAAAATCATTCCGGCGCCGGACTTCCCGACGGCCGGCCTGATCTATGGCGTGTCCGGCGTCCGCGAAGGCTATTTGACGGGCCGCGGGCGGGTCATCATGCGGGCGCGTACCCATTTCGAGGAATTGTCCTCGGGCCGTCCGGCCATCATCGTCGACGAGCTGCCTTATCAGGTCAACAAAAAGACCTTGCAGGAAAAAATCGCCGAGCTGGTCAACGAAAAGAAAATCGAAGGCATCGCCCACATTCAGGACGAGTCGGACAAGTCCGGCATGCGTCTGGTCATTGAGTTGAAGCGGGGCGAAGTGCCTGATGTCGTCCTGAACAATCTCTACAAGCAGACTCAGCTTCAGGACACGTTCGGCATGAACATGGTGGCGCTGGTCGATGGCCGCCCGCAGTTGCTCAACCTCAAGCGGATGCTGGAGTGCTTCCTCAGCCATCGCCGCGAAGTGGCGACGCGGCGCACGGTGTTCGAACTGCGCAAAGCGCGCGAACGCGGCCATATTCTCGAAGGTCTGGCAGTGGCCTTGTCGAATGTGGATGAGATTATTGCGCTCATCAAGGCAGCGCAGACGCCGCCGGAGGCCAAACGCGAATTGATGGCGCGCGCCTGGAAATCGTCGCTGGTCGAAGACATGCTGCACCGCGCTTCCGCCGAGGCTTCGCGTCCCGAAGGACTGGCCCCTGAATTTGGCTTGTCGAGCCGGGGTTATTATCTTTCCGACGCGCAAGCGCAGGCCATTCTGGAATTGCGCCTGCAACGCCTGACCGGTCTTGAGCAAGACAAGATTCTGGCCGAGTACAAGGATGTCATGGATCAAATCGCCGATCTGCTCGACATTCTGGCCCGCCCCGAGCGCGTCACGCGCATCATCAGCGATGAATTGACCGCAATCCGTGCCCAGTACAACGATCCGCGCCGTTCGGAAATCGTGCTGCAAACCGCCGACATCAATATTGAGGACCTGATTGCCCGCGAGGACATGGTGGTGACGCTTTCGCACGGCGGTTATGCCAAGCGCCAGCGGCTCGACGACTATCGCACGCAGAGGCGTGGCGGGCGCGGCAAGCAGGCCGCCGCCGTCAAGGAAGATGATTTTGTCGACCATCTTTTCATCGCCAATACGCACGACCACATTCTGTGTTTCTCCAACCGTGGCCGCGTCTATTGGCTGAAAGTGTACGAAGTGCCGGAAGGCACGCGGACATCGCGCGGCAAGCCGATTGTCAATCTGTTCCCGCTTGAGGAAAGCGAGAAAATCACCGCCGTGCTGCCTGTCAAGGAATTTGATGAGAACCATTTTGTGTTCATGGCGACCGCGCGGGGCACTGTCAAGAAAACGCCGCTGACCGACTTCGCCAATCCGCGCAAGGCCGGCATTATTGCCGTCGGCCTTGATGATGGCGATTACCTGATCGGCGTGGCGATTACCGACGGCACTTGCGATGTCATGCTCTTTTCCGATGCCGGAAAAGCCGTGCGCTTCGAGGAGGCCGATGTCCGGCCCATGGGCCGCAACGCCCGCGGCGTGCGCGGCATGATGCTGGAAGACGAGCAGACCGTCATTTCCATGCTGGTGGCGCAGGGCGAAGAACTTCAAGTGCTGACGGCCACCGAAAACGGCTACGGCAAGCGGACCAGCATTGCCGAATACACCAAGCATGGCCGCGGCACCAAGGGCATGATTGCCATCAGCACCTCGGAGCGCAATGGCAAAGTCATCGGCGCTGTGCTGGTGCAGCCGGAAGATGAAGTCATGCTGATTTCAACGGGCGGCGTAATGATTCGCACCTTGGTCGACCAGGTGCGCGAGACGAGCCGCTCGGCTCAGGGAGTGACGCTGATTAATCTCGATGACGGCACCAAGCTGGCCGGCATCGACAAGGTCATCGAAACAGAAGAGGAGTAATAATCATGGCACGTGTATTCAACTTCAGTGCAGGTCCCGCAGCTTTGCCCGAAGAGGTTTTGCGGCAAGCCGCCGACGAAATGCTTGATTGGCATGGCGCGGGTTGTTCGGTGATGGAAATGAGTCACCGCGGCAAGGAGTTCATGGGCATCGCTGCCCAGGCAGAAGCCGATCTGCGCGAACTCATGGGCATCCCGGCGAACTACAAGGTACTCTTTTTGCAGGGTGGCGCTTCCGCGCAGTTCGAGATGATTCCGGTCAACCTGCTGCGCGGCAAATCCGCTGCCGATTATGTGCATACCGGCGAGTGGGCGAAGAAGGCCATCAAGGCAGCCAAGACCTTCTGCAATGTCAACATCGCCGCCAGCGCCGAGGACAAGAGTTTCACCTACGCGCCGGCCCAGTCAGAATGGAAGCTGAACAAGGATGCCGCCTATGTTCACTACACCGCCAACGAAACCATTGGCGGCGTCGAATTCAACTGGATTCCCGATACGGGTGACGTGCCGCTGGTTTGCGACATGTCCTCCAACATTCTGTCGCGTCCGATTGACGTTTCCCGCTTCGGTTTGATTTATGCGGGCGCGCAGAAGAACATCGGCCCGGCGGGGCTGACTATCGTTATCGTCCGCGAGGACTTGGTCGGCAAGGCCGTTCCGACGCCGCCGGCCATGCTCAACTATCAGACGCACGTTGAGGCGGAGTCGATGTACAACACGCCGCCGACCTATGGCATTTACATTGCCGGTCTGGTGTTCCAGTGGCTCAAGCGCAACGGCGGCATCGCGGCGATGGAGCAGAAGAACATCGAGAAGGCCAATGTGCTCTACAACTATCTCGAATCCACCGACTTCTATCGCAATCCAGTCGCCAAGGCGGATCGCTCGCGCATGAACGTGCCGTTCACGCTCAAGGACGCCGGACTCGACGAAGAGTTTCTCAAAGGCGCCAAGGCACGCGGCATGGTGCAGTTGAAGGGCCATCGCTCGGTCGGCGGAATGCGGGCCTCGATTTACAACGCCATGCCCATCGCGGGCGTACAGGCGCTGGTCGAGTACATGCGGGAATTCGCAGCACAACGCGGCAACTGATCGAGGAGAGATCGAATCATGGCTGAAAAGTTTCGGGTTTTGATTCTCAACAGCATTTCCGCCCAAGGGCTCAAGCGTCTGCCGGCGGAACACTTCGAGTGCGGCAAGGAAGTCGCCAGTCCGGATGCTGTTCTGGTTCGCTCGGCCGACATGCACAGCATGGACATTCCCAAGTCCGTGCTGGCGATTGGCCGCGCCGGTTCGGGCACCAACAATATTCCGGTCAAGGAAATGAGCAAGCGCGGCGTGCCGGTTTTCAACGCGCCGGGCGCCAACGCCAATGCCGTCAAGGAACTGGTGCTGGCCGGCATGTTGATGGCGGCGCGCAACATCGGTGGCGCGGTCAAGTTTGTCGCCGCGCTCGATCCCAAGGATCCGGCAATGGCAGAAAAGGTCGAAGGCGGCAAAAAGACCTTCGCCGGCTACGAGCTGGCCGGCCACACGCTGGGCGTGATCGGCTTGGGCAAAATCGGCTGTCTGGTGGCCGATGCCGCCATCAAGCTGGGCATGCACGTGATCGGCTACGATCCTGAAATCACCGTCGATGCCGCCTGGAGCCTGCCTGCGCAAGTCAAAAAGGCTCACAGTCTGTCAGACGTGTTGAAGGGCGCCAATTTCATTTCCATACACGTCCCGCTGGTCGATGCCACCAAGAAGATGATCAACGCCGCCGCCGTGGAACAGATGAAACCCGGCGCGGTGCTGCTCAACTTCTCGCGTGAAGGCGTGGTCGACGAAGCGGCGCTGCTGGCGGCGCTCGAAGCCAAGCGCATCAGCGCCTACGTTTGCGATTTCCCAAGCGCGAAAATCAATCAGCATCCGCATGTCGTCGCCCTGCCGCATCTGGGCGCTTCGACGCGTGAAGCTGAGGAAAACTGCGCCCTGATGGTCGCCGACCAGTTGCGCGACTACATGCTCGACGGCAACATCGTCAATTCGGTGAACTTCCCGAATGTCGTCATGCCGCGCGAGTCGGGCTTCCGCATCGCCATTTCCAACGCCAACGTACCCAACATGGTCGGACAAATCTCGACCGCCATGGCCGAAGCCAAGCTCAACATCAGCAACATGATGAACAAAGCCAAAGGCGACGTGGCTTACACCCTGGTCGACGTCGACAGCAAAGTTCCGGCAAAAGTCATCGACGCCATTGCCAAAATCGACGGTGTATTAGCGGTGCGTTATCTGCCAGCAGCCTGATAGCAATCACCTTCCCTTCAAGGGAAGGCAAAACCCCGAAACTCCCTCCCCTTCAAGGGAGGTAAAACCCCGAAACTCCCTCCCCTTCAAGGGGAGGGCAGGGGTGGGGATGGGGTAAAAATTAAATCGAAGCCGACTCCAATGGCACACACTCCTTAAAATCATTGAACTTCAGAAGGTTGAAACAGGCGACGAAACACAATTTCATCACCCAAACGATCATCCACAAAAATCTCTCCTGTCTGATATGCAATATCGACATTACCGAAAGGATAAAATTCATGGATTAGCCGAACGCAGTGCTGTCCATTTGCGTCACAGCGATAAACTGTAAAGATAAAATTCCCGCCTCCTGGGCGCTCCAAACTAGTCGAAAAATAGATATTCCCAGTTTTATCCCTGCCCCCCAGAAGCAGATTAAAAAATCCTTCCCGTTGGTCAATCTCAAACAAGCGTAAAGACAAGGTCGATTTGTTCAAGACATAAATACCAGCTTGCTCTTCATTCCGAAAATAAGGATTCGGGCGCATGGAAGGCAATCGTTTAAGCCATCGAGCAGAAAAAAAGACTTCCCGCCCGTCGTCATATATATATCCCATCCCCCCCCATATCTCTTCATGGGTCAACTGATTTTCTCGATCAGATACTAAATCGTAAACATATAGATTAGACGAGGCGTAGACCTTGTTTCCGTTGGGAATTTTCCGCTTGATGCCTCTGATAAAATAAACAGATTTCCCGTCCGAAGAAAAGGAGGGGCTGCTGTTACCAGCAGGCGGTACCGCAAGCTTGCGATAACTCCAATTCGCGCTATCCAGCAAAATGATTTCATCTTCCCACGGACTAGATTGGTTCTTCTGAATCTTTATGGATATCGCCACAACCTGTTTGCCATCCCGCGACCAACTGGGCATGGCCCAATTACGGCCTGCCTCTCCAGGCACCCGGGATATATGGCCACTTTTCAAGTCCAACAGCCAGAATCCATTCAAACTAAAAAGAATGCGCGCCCCATCCGGAGAGACCGCATAGGTAATCGAACCTGCCCTTCTGCTTCCTACCTTCTTCATCCCGGTTCTGAAAACCGTTCCCTCTTTCTCCCACAAGGCCATCTGCTCTTCTGCAGAAAGCACCGGCTGCGGCGAACACCCGCCTCCTGTCAACCCAAGACAAACCACCAAAAAAAACAGTGTCGTCAACAATCCGCTATGCCTGCTTTGCTTCCGATTCATCATCGCTCTACCTTGCCTTATTTGAAATCATTGAACTTCAGAAAATAAATTAAAAATTAATGGTTCAGCATCGAATTCTTTTTCAGAAAACGATGCCGCTCCCTTTAATTATTAGTTCATTAGTTAAGGGCGGCAAGCTGCTCACAATCACCATATCCGTCCCGGCCACTTTGGCGTATTCGCCAAATCATCGAAAGCGGGATCGGCTGAAACCAGTGGCAGGCTGCGCGTGATGGCGGTTGCGCCGATGAGCCGGTCGAAAGGGTCGCGGTGCGTCCATTCCAGCGTTGCGGCAAGCAGGCCCGCTTGAGGCGAGAGTTCTATCAGCCTGCCGCCCTGTTCCTCGGCCAGCGCAATCAGCCGGTGCAGCAAGGGCTGCATCTCCGGCCATTTGCCCAGGCGGACTTTCTGGCCGATCTCGAACAGGCTGACTGCGCTGATGAAAACGACTTCGGCCTGTTTCATGGCGGCGATGGCTGCGGTAGACAGGCGTGTGTCACCCGTCATCGCCCATGCCCAAGCGTGCGTATCCAGCAGGATATGCTTCATTCGGCGCTTTCCCAAAGCGTCAATTCATCTTCGGGCATGGCCGCGAAGAAGTCCGGCCCCGCTCCGGTCAGCTTTCCTTTTAGCAAGCCTATCGTGAATCCGTTACGAGCGACCGGAACAATTTTCACCACCGGCTGCCTGCCCTTGGCGATGATGACTTCTTCCCCGGCCAAAGCAGCCGCGATGAATTTGGAAAGATTGGTTTTTGCCGCATGAACTGTGATTTGCATTTACGCACCTAGCTAAGTTAGCTTAGCTAACTATATTCGATTGGGTGGCATATGTCCAATGCGGTCCAATGTGGTCCAGTGCGGCGGCTTGGACTGAGCGTAGCGCAGCAAACTCCAACGCAAATCGGAGAGCTGGCATAAAATCCACAACCTTTACGCAGTGTTTACGCAGTGAAAGATTGTGAAAACGGAACTTAACGAGCAGGAAGAGTTAACCGGACTTCGTCAGCGCATCGACGCGCTTGATGATGAGATGCTGCGCCTGCTTTCTGAGCGGGCGCAGCTTGCGCATCGTATCGGCGCGATCAAGCGGGGCAGTTTTCTTTATCGGCCTGAGCGTGAGGCGCAGGTGCTGCGGCGCATTGCCGAGGCCAATCCAGGGCCGCTGCCGGAGGCGGCGATTCGCATCATTTACCGCGAGATTATGTCGGCCTGCCTGTCGCTTGAGCAGCCGCTGAGAATCGCCTATTTCGGTCCGGCAGGCACTTTCACCGAGAGCGCGGCCCAAAAGCAGTTTGGCTCGTCGCCGTCGTTCACGCCGTTCATTACCATCGACGATGTTTTCCGCGCCGTCGAGTCGGGCAATGCCGATTATGGCGTTGTGCCGGTGGAAAATTCTACCGAGGGCGCGGTCGGGCGGACGCTCGATCTGTTGCTGACTTCGCCGCTGAAAATATGCGGCGAGGTCAATTTGCGCATTCATCAAAATTTGATGTCGAAAGCGGCTTCGGCCGAACAGCTCACGCGGCTATATTCACATGCGCAATCGCTGGCGCAGTGCCACGACTGGCTGAACCGCAATCTGCCCAATGTGCCGCGCGTGCCTGTCGCCAGCAATGCCGAGGCGGCCTGGCTGGCTGCGCAGGAGCCGGCTGCGGGCGCTATCGCGGGCGAGGCGGCGGCCCGCCTGTATGAACTCAATGTGCTTGCCGCCAATATCGAGGACGACCCGAACAACACCACCCACTTTCTGGTGCTGGCCGCTCACGATGCCGCGCCTTCGGGCAACGACAAAACCTCCTTCGTCTGTTCGGCGCAGAACAAACCCGGAGCGGTGCATGATTTGCTGACGCCGCTCAAAACGCATGGCGTTTCCATGAGCAAGCTTGAATCGCGGCCCGCGCGCGGTTTCGGCGAATCGCGCTGGGCCTATGTGTTTTTCATCGACATCGACGGTCATCGTCAGGAACCGGCCATCGCCCGCGCGCTGGACGACATGCGCGACGCAGTCGGTTTTCTCAAGGAGCTTGGCTCCTATCCCAAAACTTCTTCCTGAAGGCCTTTCATGAGCATCGCGCAACAGGCACCGGACAACATTCGCTCCATTTCGCCCTACATCCCGGGCAGGCCGATTACTGAAGTGGCGCGTGAACTCGGCATTCCGGTCGACAAAATCGTCAAGCTGGCCTCCAACGAAAACCCGCTCGGCATGAGCCCCCGCGCCCGCGCGGCAGTCGAAAAGGCGTTGACCGGCGTTGAACGCTATCCCGATCAGTTTGGATTAATTGCCGCGCTGACCGCCCGTAGCGGGCTGGCGGCGGAACAGTTCGTGCTGGGTAACGGCTCCAATGACGTGCTCGATCTCGCGGCGCGGGTGTTCATCGCGCCGGGCCGCTCCGCCGTGTTTTCGCAGCACGCCTTCGCGGTCTATCCGCTGGCCACCATCAGCGCGGGCGGCGCCTGCATCGTCACGCCGGCCAAACATTATGGTCACGATCTGGCGGCCATGCGGGCGGCGATTCGCCCCGACACGCGCCTGGTCTGGATGGCGAACCCGAACAATCCGACCGGCAATTTCCTGCCCCCTGACGAAATCAGGGCCTTCCTTGCCGCCGTGCCTGCCGATGTCGCAGTGGTGCTCGACGAGGCGTACAACGAATATCTGCCGCCAACGGAGCGCGTCGATACGCTGGGCTGGATCAAGGATTATCCGAACCTGATTGTCACGCGCACTTTCTCGAAAATTTACGGGCTGGCCGGTTTGCGCGTCGGTTATGCGGCGGCTTCCGCCGAAGTGGCTGATTTGATGAACCGCGTGCGGCAGCCGTTCAATGTCAACAATCTCGCCATCGCAGCGGCGGAAGCCGCGCTTGATGACCATGCCTTCCTTGCCGAGAGCTACGAGCTTAACCGGCGCGGCATGGAGCAGCTTGTCGCCGGTTTCAAACGCTTGGGGCTGGAACACATTCCGTCGCATGGCAATTTCGTCGCCGTGCGGGTTGGCGATGCCGCCGCAGTCAACCAAAAATTGTTGCGGCAGGGCGTGATTGTCCGGCCCATCGCCGGTTACGGCCTGCCTCAGCATTTGCGTATCACCATCGGGCTGGAGCGCGAAAACGCCCGCTGCCTCGAAGCCTTGGAGCAGGCGCTGCGATGAGCGGCAAGGTCGTCATTTGCGGCGTTGGGCTGATCGGCGGCTCTTTCGCGCTGGCGATCAAATCTGTTTTTGCGTCGCGTCGCTGTCCGAAAATCGTGGGCATGGGGCGCAGCCGGGCGACGCTTGCCGAAGCCTTGCGCCTGGGCGTGATCGACGAAATCGGCGCGGACTGGGCCAGCGCGTTGAAAGGCGCCGATCTGGTCTTGCTCGGTATGCCGGTCGGCCAGATGGCGCAAACGATGCAGGCGCTGCTGCCGCATCTGGAACCGCAAACCATCGTGACCGACGGCGGCAGTACCAAGGCGGATGTCGTCGCTGCCGCGCGGGCGGCTTTCGGCAGCAGGATCGGCCAGTTCGTGCCTGCGCATCCGATTGCCGGCGCGGAAAAAAGCGGCGTTTCGGCAGCCAAAGCCGATCTCTACCTTGACCGGCGCGTTGTGCTCACGCCCTTGCCGGAAAATTCGCCGGACGCGATTGCCGCAGTACGCGCGGTTTGGGAGTTTTGCGGCGCGCGCGTCTCCACGCTGACGCCCGATGAGCATGACCGCGTCTTTGCCGCTGTCAGCCATTTGCCGCATCTGCTGGCCTTCGCGCTGGTGCGCGATCTGGCGGTCCGCGATAACGCCGAACAGCTTTTCGGATTTGCCGCCGGCGGCTTCCGCGATTTCACCCGCATCGCCAGCAGCCACCCCGAAATGTGGCGCGACATTTGTCTCGCCAATCGCAAGGCGCTGATCGGGGAGGTCGACGCCTACATGACGGAACTGCTCAAAACCCGCGTCCTGCTGGCGACGGCAGACGGGGCCGGTCTGGAAGCGATGTTCGCCGTCGCCCGCGCCCGGCGCGACGCCTGGCTTGAAACGGTAACGGATAAATAATGGACACCTTCGACATTCCGCCACTGCAACGGGCGGCAGGCACAGTGCGCCTGCCCGGTTCCAAAAGCATTTCCAACCGGATGCTTTTGCTGGCGGCGCTTGCGGAAGGCGTGACCGAAATCCACGGCCTGCTCGATTCCGACGATACGCGCGTCATGCTGGCCACGCTGATGTCTCTCGGCGTCCGGGTCGACCCGTGCGGTGAAGCTGCCTGGCGCGTGTGCGGCGTCGGCGGCCCGTTTCCGGTCAAGCAGGATGAGTTGTTTCTCGGCAATGCCGGTACGGCCTTCCGGCCCTTGACGGCGGTGCTGGCGATGGGGGGCGGCTACTACAAGCTGTCCGGCGTGCCGCGTATGCACGAGCGGCCCATCGGCGATCTTGTCGACGGCCTTCGCCAGATCGGCGCGGATGTGCGCTATCTCGGCAAGGAAGGTTTCCCGCCGCTGGGAATCCGGCCTGCCGTGCTTTCGCTCAACGCGCCCATCCGCGTGCGCGGCGATGTGTCCTCCCAGTTTCTGACTTCCCTGTTGATGGCGTTGCCGCTGGCGGGGCGGCAGGCCGTGATTGAAGTGACCACCGAACTGATTTCAAAGCCCTACATCGAAATCACCCTCAAGCTGATGGCGCGCTTCGGCGTCGAAGTCGAGCGGGAGGGCTGGTGGCGGTTCAGGATTGCCGAAGGGCAGCGTTACCGCAGTCCGGGTGTCGCGCGTGTCGAAAGCGATGCTTCGAGCGCCTCTTACTTCCTCGCGGCCGGCGCGATTGGCGGCGGGCCGGTGCGCGTCGAAGGCGTTGGCCGCAGCAGCATTCAGGGCGATGTCAAGTTTGCCGAGGTGCTGGCCGCGCTCGGCGCGCAGATCACTTGGGGCGAGAACTTCATCGAAGCGCGCGCGCCTGCGAGCGGCAAATTGCGCGCCTTCGATCTCGATCTCAATCACATTCCCGATGCGGCGATGACGCTGGCCGTCGCGGCGCTGTTCGCCGACGGCCCCTGCATACTGCGCAACATCGGCTCATGGCGCGTCAAGGAGACTGACCGCATTACCGCGATGGCGACCGAATTACGCAAGCTGGGCGCGATCGTCGAGACGGGGGTTAACTGGATGGGCGTCTTGCCGCCATCGGCGCTGACCGCAAACGCCGTCATCAGCACCTACGACGATCATCGCATGGCGATGTGTTTTTCGCTGGCGGCGCTGGCCGGTGTGCCGGTGCGCATTAACGATCCGCAGTGTGTGGCCAAGACTTTCCCCGATTACTTCGCCTGCTTTGGCCGCATCACCGCGCCGGTGATTGCCATCGACGGCCCTTCGGCTTCGGGCAAAGGTACTGTGGCGCGGCAAGTGGCGCAGGCGCTGGGCTACCGCCTTCTCGACAGCGGAATGCTCTATCGCCTGACGGCGCTGGCGGCGCTGCGCTCCGATGTGACGCCGGACGGCGAGGCCGCCATGGCGCAAGTGGCGGCCAGCCTGCCCGCCGAATTCGTGGGCGAGCGCATCCGGCTCGACGGCGACGATGTCACCGACGCGATCCGGGCCGAGGTCGTCGGCGTCGGCGCTTCCAGAGTTGCGGCCATGCCCGTCGTGCGCGCGGCCCTGCTCGAACGCCAGCGCGCCTACCGGCAACTGCCTGGACTGGTGGCGGATGGCCGCGACATGGGCTCCTGCGTATTTCCAGATGCGCAGGTCAAGGTGTTTCTGACCGCCTCGGCTGAAATTCGGGCCGAACGGCGTTATAAGCAGTTGATCGAAAAGGGAATGCCTGCTAACATGCACACCCTTTTGCAGGATCTGCGTGAGCGGGATGCCCGTGATGCCGCGCGAGCGGTGGCGCCCCTCAGGCAATGCGCCGATGCCGAATTGCTGGATACCTCCGCAATGAGCATCGACCAAGCGGTAGCCGCCGTCATTGATCTGGTTCGACGCAAGCTGCCGTTGCAGTAACGGGTGTCGCGGAATCGCCCGATTCCGCGGCGTTCATTAACCAACCCGCCGATGGCTTTGCTGTCCGGCGGCCAAACTGAAAGTCAAGTCAATAATGTCTGCTGCTACCTCCACCGCTTCCGTCAATCCCAACGAATCCTTTGCCGCGCTGTTCGCGGAGAGCCTTGAGCGCCAGGAAATGCGCGCCGGCGAAGTCATCACGGCGGAAGTCGTCCGCGTCGACCAGAGTTTTGTTGTCGTCAACGCGGGCCTCAAGTCCGAGTCCTTCATCTCGGCTGAAGAATTCAAGAACGATCGGGGTGAACTCGAAGTTCAACCCGGCGATTTCGTTCAAGTCGCCATCGAAATGCTCGAAGACGGCTACGGCGAGACCCGCCTGTCGCGCGACAAGGCCAAGCGCATTGCCGCCTGGAACGATCTCGACAAGGCGCTGGGCGAACAGGCGCTGATCAAGGGTGTCATTACCGGCAAGGTCAAGGGCGGTCTCACCGTCATGACCAACGGCATTCGCGCCTTCCTGCCGGGCTCGCTGGTCGATACCCGTCCGGTCAAGGACACCACGCCCTATGAAGGCCGCGAATTCGAATTCAAAGTCATCAAGCTCGACCGCAAGCGCAACAACGTCGTGCTGTCGCGGCGTGCCGTGCTCGAAGCCGGTATGGGCGAAGAGCGTCAGAAGCTGGTCGATAATTTGCAGGAAGGCACCATCATCAAGGGCATCGTCAAGAACATCACCGACTACGGCGCTTTCGTCGATCTCGGCGGCATTGACGGCCTGCTGCACATCACCGATCTGGCCTGGCGTCGTGTGCGTCATCCGTCGGAAGTGCTCAACGTTGGCGACGAAGTTACCGCCAAGGTGCTCAAGTTCGATCAGGACAAGAATCGCGTCTCGCTGGGCATGAAACAGCTTGGCGAAGACCCGTGGTCCGGCATCGCCCGCCGCTATCCGTCCGGCACCCGCCTGTTCGGCAAGGTCACCAACCTGACCGACTATGGTTCCTTTGTCGAAATCGAACAGGGCATCGAAGGTCTGGTGCACGTTTCGGAAATGGACTGGACCAACAAGAACATCCACCCGTCCAAGGTCGTTCAACTCGGCGATGAAGTCGAGGTGATGATTCTGGAAATCGACGAAGAACGCCGCCGCATTTCGCTGGGCATGAAGCAGTGCCAGCCCAATCCGTGGGACGAGTTCGCCATGAACCACAAGAAGGGCGACAAGGTGCGGGGCGCGATCAAGTCGATTACCGACTTCGGCATTTTCATCGGCCTGCCCGGCGGCATTGACGGCCTCGTGCATTTGTCCGACCTGTCCTGGTCGGCGGCTGGCGAAGAAGCCAAGCAGAACTACAAGAAGGGCGATGAAGTCGAGGCCATCGTGCTGTCGATTGATGTCGAGAAGGAGCGCATTTCGCTTGGCATCAAGCAGATGGACGGCGACCCCTTCACCAGCTTCGTGGCGACCCACGACAAGAACAGCATCGTCAAGGGCATCGTCAAGTCGATTGACGCCCGCGGCGCCGTGATTGATCTGGGCAGCGATGTCGAAGGCTATCTGCGCGCTTCCGAGTTCTCGCGCGATCGTGTGGAAGATTTGCGCGCGATGCTGAAGGAAGGCGACGAAGTCGAAGCCCTGATTATCAACGTCGACCGCAAGACCCGTTCGCTCAATCTGTCGATCAAGGCCAAGGATCAGGTCGAGCAGAACGAGGCGATGCAGAAGCTGGCGGCCAGCAGCAACAACGCCAGCAGCGGCACTACCAATCTCGGCGCGTTGCTCAAGGCCAAGCTCAATCAACAGTAACCGTTTGAGACTGCACGGGGAGGCTGCCATGACCAAATCCGATCTCATCATCCGGCTTTCGGAACGTTTTCCGCAACTGGTTGCCAGAGATGCCGATTTTGCGGTGAAGGTCATTCTCGATGCGATGGCTACGACGCTTTCCCGTAGCGACCGCATCGAGATTCGCGGTTTTGGCAGCTTCGCGCTCAACTATCGTCCGCCCAGAACCGGCCGCAATCCGAAGTCGGGCGACAAAGTGGAAGTGCCGGCCAAGCATGTGCCGCATTTCAAAGCCGGCAAGGATTTGCGGGAACGCGTGGATGGGCGCAGCGCCTGACCGGCGTTAGTCGGAGGTGCCATGAAAATATTTGTCTGGCTGGTGCGCTTGGCGGTATTCGTCGCGATCTTTGGGCTGGCGATCAAAAACAGCGGGCCGGTCGATTTGCGTTTCTATCTTGATAACGTCTGGCAGGCGCCGCTATCGGTCGTGATCCTGCTTGCCTTTGCCGCGGGCATTGCCGCCGGTCTGCTTGTCCCCGCTTTCATGCTGGCGCGTCAAGCGCATGAGTTGCGCCGCTTGCGCAAGCGCGTGGGCGTGACTGAAACAGAAGAAGACAAATGATTTCCTTCGAGCTTTGGTGGCTGCTTGCCTTGCCGGCGCTGTTCTTGCTGGGTTGGCTGGCGGCCCGCGTCGACATCAGACAGTTGCAGAAAGAGTCGCGCGCCCTGCCCAAGTCTTACTTCAAGGGCCTCAACTTTCTGCTCAACGAGCAGCCGGACAAGGCCATCGAGGCGTTTCTCGAAGCGGCCAAAGTTGATCCCGAAACAATAGAACTGTACTTTGCGCTCGGCAACCTGTTCCGGCGGCGCGGCGAAACCGACCGCGCAATTCGGGTGCACCAGAATCTGGTGGGCCGCGAAGGTCTGCGCGACGATCAGCGGCTGCACGCGCTGGCCGAACTCGGTCAGGATTATCTGAAAGCCGGTCTGCTCGATCGCGCCGAAGATATCTTCCTCAAACTGAGAGGCACCGAACGCAACGAGGAGGCGCTACGGGCGCTGCTCGAAATTTTTCAGCAGGAAAAGGAATGGCTCAAGGCCATCGACATTGCCGAAGCCATGCCCGATCACTCCGACCATCTCTGGCAAAAAGAAGTTGCCGAGTTTCGTTGCGAACTGGCATCGACGGCGCTCCTGCATGGCCGTCACGAAGAAGCCCGCGATCACCTTGAAGCGGCGCTGTCCGCCAACCGCCGCTGCGTGCGGGCGACCATCCTGCTCGGCGATCTGGCGCAGGCCAGGGGGCAGGGCGCTGAAGCCATCGGAGCATGGATGCGCGTCGAGCAGCAGAGTCCGGTGTATTTATCGCTGGTGGCTGAGAAACTGATGACGGCGCACCGGCAAAGCGGCGATGCACCACGCGGCGCGGCCTTGCTGCGCGGCTATCTTGAGCGGCATCCCTCGATTGACCTGCTGGATGCGGTGTTTCAGGCAGAGCTTGATACCGCAGGCCCCGAATCCGCATACAAAATCGTGCGCGCCGAACTGAAGCGCAACCCGACGCTGCTCGGGCTTGATAAATTCCTCGAAGCGCAGGTACTGGTCGCGCCGGCGGAACGGCGCGGCGATCTGGAACTGCTGAAGAACCTGATCCACGGCCATACGCGGCGGGTCGCCCGCTATCAATGCGACCAATGCGGTTTCAAGGCGCGGCAATTCCATTGGCGCTGCCCCGCCTGCGGCGGCTGGGAAACCTACCCGCCGCGCCGCACGGAAGAATTCGATTTGACGCCCTGATTTTTTGAGGACAGCACGATGCACATTCCCGATACCTCAAAGGCGCGCATTCTGGTCGTTGGCGATGTCATGCTCGACCGTTACTGGTTCGGCGATGTCAGCCGCATTTCGCCGGAAGCGCCGGTGCCGGTGGTCAAGATTGACCGCGTCGACGAGCGGCCGGGCGGCGCGGCCAACGTGGCGCGTAACTGCTCGGCGCTGGGCGCGAAAGTTTCCCTGCTGTCGGTAGTGGGCACGGACGAGGCGGGCGCGGCGCTGACGCGCTTGCTGGCAGCGTCGTCGATTGACGCCAGCCTGCATGAAGACGCCGGACTCAACACGACGGTCAAGCTGCGCGTGATTGGCCGCCAGCAGCAACTGTTGCGCATTGATTTTGAAAACACTCCGGCGCACGAAGTCTTGCAGGCGAAGCTGGCCGAGTTCACGCAGCGGCTGCCGGATTGCGACGTGGTCATTCTTTCCGACTACGGCAAGGGCGGCCTGACGCACATCGGCGACATGATCCGCGCCGCGCGAGCCGCGGGCAAGCCGATACTGGTCGATCCGAAAGGCGACGACTATGCGCGTTATGCCGGTGTCAGCGTCATTACGCCCAATCGGGCGGAGTTGCGCGAAGTCATTGGCCGCTGGCGCGATGAAACCGACCTGCGCGAGCGGGCTGAGCAATTGCGCCGCAAACTGGCTATCGAAGCCCTGCTGCTGACCCGCTCCGAAGAAGGCATGAGCCTGTTCAGCGCCGACGGCACGGTGAATGAACCGGCGCTGGCGCGTGAAGTTTTCGATGTCAGCGGCGCGGGCGACACCGTCATCGCCACACAGGCGGTAATGATGGCCAGCGGCGTCGGGTTGGCCGATGCCATGCGGCTGGCCAATCGGGCGGCGGGCATTGTCGTCGGCAAGCTGGGTACCGCCGTTTGCACTCTGGATGAATTGAAAGCGAGCTAAGCCATGTACACCATCGTCACCGGCGCTGCCGGTTTCATCGGCTCCAATATCGTCAAAGCCCTGAACGAGCGCGGCACGAAGGCGATCATTGCCGTCGATAATCTCACCAAGGCCGACAAATTCAGGAATCTGGTTGATTGCGAAATTGCCGACTATCTCGACAAAAAAGAATTTCTCGATCTCGTTGAAGCCGGTCAGTTCGACGGCGCGGTCGACGCGGTTCTCCATCAGGGCGCCTGCTCCGACACCATGGAAACCGATGGCCGCTACATGATGGACAACAACTACCGCTACTCGGCCAGCCTGCTTGATTTCTGTCTGGATCAGGAAATCCCCTACCTGTACGCATCGAGCGCCGCAGTCTATGGCGGCGGCAAAGTTTTTACAGAAGCGCGCGAACACGAAGGCCCGCTCAATGTTTACGGCTACTCGAAATTCCTGTTCGATCAACAGGTCAGGCAACGGCTGCGCGACGCCAATTCTCAAGTGGTTGGCTTCCGCTATTTCAACGTCTACGGGCCGCGCGAACAGCACAAGGGCCGCATGGCCTCGGTAGCCTTTCATCACTTCAACCAGTACCGCGAACACGGAAAAGTCAAACTGTTCACCGGCTGCGACGGCTACGGCAATGGCGAACAAAGCCGTGACTTCGTTTTCATTGAGGACGTGGTCAAAGTCAATCTTCATTTCCTCGACCATCCCGAAAAGTCCGGCATCTTCAACCTCGGCACAGGCCGTGCCCAGCCTTTCAACGATGTCGCGACATCGACCGTCAACGCCTGCCGCGCACTGGAAGGCAAACCACCCCTGTCCTTGCAGGAAATGATCAGCCAAGGCATCGTCGAATACGTCGACTTCCCCGAAGCACTAAAAGGCAAATACCAAAGCTATACCCAAGCCGACATCAGCAAACTCCGCGCCGCCGGTTATCACGAACCTTTCCACACCGTCGAGCAGGGCGTCACCAAGTACGTCAATATCCTGGCCGGCAGACCTGCCTGATCCGGTCAACGGGCGATGACTCCGACACTGGTTTTCGATATTGAGACGATCCCCGATGTAACGGGGCTACGCAACCTGTACGCGCTGCCGTCCGCGCTTTCCGATGCCGAGGTGGCCGAATTCGCTTTCCAGAA
>JAISPO010000048.1 GCA_031274855.1 Zoogloeaceae bacterium
CTCTGGACTGATACCGATATGGAATACGTCGTGGTCAACCTGGATACCGGAGCCGCCGAGGTGAAGTTGCTTACCCAAGGGGGCTTGTTCGAGCGCGAGCTCAAGTACAGGGATGCGGCTGATGGTGTGAATCACTACGCCTGGCAGAGCGAGAACATGGCCGACAATATCCAGTCTGCGCTCTCGGTGAACCTGAAGACGCAGGAGTACTTCTATACCGAAACCGGTACTCAGGCAGGCAAGCCTTATTCAGTCAAGGTCCATGGCTGGCTCAAGCGCGGCTTGCCGCCGGAAATGGCAGGGAAGGTCGCGAGGGCTTCTTGAAGGGGAGAGCGCTGCATTGGGGCAAGCGGGGCGGGAATGTAGAAACCAAAGCCACTGGGTTTCCTGTCATTCCCGTATGCCTCTGGCGGGAACAAGAGCGCGATATGTGAGGACAATCGCTCCAAGGGGCATGGGGTCAGGCATTATCGGGTAAAATCCGCAGCTCGCGCGAAGGTGGCGGAATTGGTAGACGCACTGGATTTAGGTTCCAGCGCCGCGAGGCGTAAGGGTTCGAGTCCCTTCCTTCGCACCATGTTCCGGTGCCACCAACGCGGTCATCGTCGCCACCCATACCCGTAACAGGAATTATTCATGCAGACTCAGGAAAATGCGGGCGTTAGCGCCCTGGAACGCCGTTTCGACATGGCCATTGCCAAGGCCGATCTCGACAAGGAGGTGCAGCACCGTTTGCGTGAGCTTTCCGGCAAGGTGAAGATGGCCGGTTTCCGCCCCGGCAAGGTGCCGATGAATATCGTGGCCCAGCAGTATGGCCCGCAGGCTCAGTCCGAGGCGATCAGCGCGATTCTGGAGAAGGCGTTTGGCGAGGAGGTGCGCAGCCGGAATTTGCGCGTGGCCGGTTATCCGCGCATTGAGCAAAAGGCGGCAACGGGCCAGGACAAGCTGGAGTTCACCGCCATTTTCGAGGTGTATCCCGAGATCAAATTGGGCGATGTGTCCGAAGCGACGATTGATCGGGCCACGTTGACCGTCGGCGATGCCGAGGTCGACAAGACCATCGGGGCGCTCCGCAAGCAGCGAGTGACTTATGTGGCTGCTGACCGCCCTGCCGCGCAGGATGACCGCCTGACCATTGACTTCACGGGCCGCAAGGGCGGCGAGGAATTCGAGGGCGGCAAGGCTGTCGATTTTGTAGTGGTGCTGGGCGCCGGGATGATGCTGCCGGATTTCGAGGCGGCGCTGGCGGGCATGAAGACAGGCGAAAGCAAGACTTTCGATGTGACTTTCCCGGCGGATTATCACGCCAAGAATCTGGCCGGTCAGCAGGTGCAGTTCGATACTGTGATGAAGAAAATCGAAGCGCCCAAGCTGCCGGAACTGGATGCCGATTTCGCCCGCATTCTGGGCGTCAAGGATGGCGATTTGACCAAGATGCGCGATGAGGTGAAGACCAATCTCGAACGCGAGGTGAAGAAGCGTTTGCAGGCCAAGACCAAGAATCAGGTCATGGATGCTTTGCTGTCGGTGAACAACATCGACGTGCCCAAGGCGCTGGTCAATATGGAAGCCGAGCAGATGGCCGAACATGCCCGCAAGGACATGGAGACGCGCGGCATGGATCCCAAAAAGTCGCCCATCGAGGTTTCCTGGTTTACCGATCATGCCTTGCGCCGCGTTAAGCTGGGCTTGGTGTTCGCCGAGCTGGTGAAGGAAAAGGAGCTGCAAGCGAAGCCGGAGCAGGTCAAGGCCATCGTCGAGGAATACGCCCAGACCTTCGAGGATCCGAAGGAGGTGGTGCGCTGGTATTACAGCGAGCCTCAGCGTTTGGCCGAGGCCGAGGCGCTGGCGATGGAAAACAATGTGGTCGAGTGGATGCTGGCCAACGCCAAGGTGGCGGACAAGCCGGTATCCTTTGACGAGATCATGGGTAATGCGGCATGATGCGCGCGGGCAGCGCCGGAGACTCGGAGGGCCAATGATGAATAACGCTTTTGAGCCGCAGGATATCGGGCTGGTACCGATGGTCATTGAGACCAGCGGGCGGGGCGAGCGCGCTTACGATATTTATTCGCGCTTGCTGAAGGAACGCATTGTGTTCCTCGTCGGCCCGGTGAATGACATGACCGCGAATTTGATCGTCGCGCAAATGTTGTTTCTGGAATCGGAAAATCCCGACAAGGACATTCATTTCTACATCAACTCGCCGGGCGGCGGCGTGATGGCGGGCATGGCGATTTACGACACCATGCAGTTCATCAAGCCCGATGTTTCCACGCTGTGCATCGGGCAGGCGGCTTCAATGGGCGCTTTCCTGCTGGCGGCGGGCGCGAAGGGCAAGCGTTTCTGCCTGCCCAACTCGCGGGTGATGATTCACCAGCCGATAGGCGGTTTTCATGGGCAGGCTTCGGATGTGGAAATTCACGCCAAAGAGGTTTTGTTCCTCAAGCAGCGGTTGAACGAGATGCTGGCCAAACATACCGGCCAAACGGTCGAGCGCATTGAACGCGATACCGACCGCGATAATTTCCTGTCCGCCGATGCGGCTGTCGAGTACGGTCTGGTGGACAAGGTGCTGAGCAAGCGCGGCGACATCTAAGGCGGGCGACTGGAGAACAGCGATGGCTGACAAGAAAACGACCGACAAGCTGCTTTACTGCTCGTTCTGCGGCAAGAGCCAGCACGAGGTGAAGAAGCTCATCGCCGGGCCTTCGGTGTTCATTTGCGACGAGTGCATCAATCTCTGCAACGATATCATCCGCGACGAAGAGACGACCGAGACCAAAGGCAAGGTCACGCGCGATCTGCCGACGCCGCCTGAAATCCGCGACCTTCTCGATCAATATGTGATCGGGCAGGAGTTGGCCAAGAAAGTTCTCGCCGTGGCGGTGTACAACCACTACAAGCGAATTCGCCATCAGCAATCGGACGATGTGGAGTTGTCCAAGACCAATATCCTGCTGATCGGCCCTACCGGTTCGGGCAAGACCCTATTGGCCCAGACGCTGGCCCGTATGCTCAATGTGCCTTTCGTCATGGCCGACGCCACGACGCTGACGGAAGCGGGCTATGTCGGCGAGGATGTCGAGAACATCATCCAGAAGCTGCTTCAGAAATGCGATTACGAGATTGAACGCGCCCAGCAGGGCATCGTTTATATCGACGAGATCGACAAGATTTCGCGTAAGTCGGATAACCCCTCGATTACCCGCGATGTTTCGGGCGAGGGCGTTCAGCAGGCTTTGCTGAAGCTGATCGAAGGCACGATGGCCAGCGTGCCGCCGCAGGGCGGGCGCAAGCACCCCAATCAGGATTTCGTGCAGCTCGACACCACCAATATTCTGTTCATTTGTGGCGGCGCTTTTGACGGCCTGGAAAAAGTCATTCGCAGCCGCTCCGAAAAAGGCGGTATCGGCTTCAGCGCCGAGGTCAAGAGCAAGGACGACAAGAAGGCCATCGGCGACGTGCTGCGCATGGTCGAGCCGGAAGATCTCATCAAGTACGGGTTGATTCCCGAATTGATTGGCCGCCTGCCGGCCGTGGCGACGCTGGAAGAACTCGACGAGAAAGCATTGGTGAAAATTCTCATCGAGCCGAAGAATGCCCTCATCAAGCAATACCAGAAGCTCTTTGCGATGGAGGGCGTGGAACTCGAAGTTCGTCCTGCCGCGCTTCAGGCGGTTGCCCGCAAGGCGGTCAAGCGCAAGACCGGCGCGCGGGGCCTGCGTTCCATTCTCGAAAGCGCCTTGCTCGACACTATGTACGAACTGCCAAGCATGGAAAATGTTGCCAAGGCAGTGGTGGACGAAGCGATGATCGAGAATGGCGGCCAGCCTCTGCTGATCTACGCCGACCAGCCCAAGGTGGCCGGTTCGAATTGACTCGCGGCGTCCGTCCGCTTGACTGCGGTATAGTGGCGCAGGCTTGAATCAGCCTCCGTTGTCCCCATCTGCGAAGAACAGTCTCAACCCATAAGGAATTGCCATGTCCGGCGACTACGACCCCTCTCTGGAAAAACTCCAACTGCCGCTCTTACCCTTGCGCGACGTGGTGGTGTTTCCCAACATGGTGATTCCGCTTTTCGTAGGGCGGCCCAAGTCGATCAAGGCGCTCGAAATCGCCATGACCATGGGGAATGGCATTCTTTTGATCGCCCAGAAGTCTGCTGCCAAAGATGAGCCGGAAGTCGAAGACCTTTATGACATCGGCTGCATTGCCAATATTCTGCAAATGCTCAAGCTGCCCGATGGCACCGTCAAGGTGCTGGTCGAAGGCGTGCGGCGCGCCCGCGTCGGGCGCATCGAAGATCAAAAATCCCTATTCGTCGCCGAGGTGATCCCGCTGGCTGTTGACGAAGGCAGTAACCATGAAGTCGAGGCGATGCGGCGGGCCATTCTGGCGCAATTCGACCAGTACGTAAAACTGAACAAAAAAATTCCGCCCGAGATTCTGACTTCGCTGGCGGGCATCGAAAATCCGGGCAGGCTGGCGGACGCGATTGCTGCCCATTTGCCGATGAAGCTCGAACTCAAACAGGAAATCCTTGGGCTGTTCGATGTCGGCAAGCGGCTGGAAAAGCTGCTGTCGCAACTCGAAACCGAACTGGACATCCAGCAGGTCGAAAAGCGTATCCGTGGCCGCGTCAAGCGCCAGATGGAAAAAAGCCAGCGCGAGTATTACCTGAACGAACAGGTCAAAGCCATCCAGAAAGAACTCGGCGAAGGCGAGGAGGGCGCCGATCTCGAAGAGATGGAGAAAAAGATACAGGCCGCTGGTATGAGCAAAGAAGCGCTGACCAAGGCCAATGCCGAGTTCAAGAAACTCAGGCTGATGTCGCCGATGTCGGCGGAAGCGACGGTGGTGCGTAATTACATTGACGCGCTGGTCGGCCTGCCGTGGAAAAAGAAGTCGCGCGTTTCCAAAGATCTGAACTTCGCCGAAAAGACGCTCGACAAAGATCATTATGGTCTGGAGCGGGTCAAGGAGCGCATTGTCGAATATCTGGCCGTGCAGCAGCGCGTCGACAAGGTCAAAGCGCCGATTCTGTGTCTGGTCGGCCCACCCGGCGTCGGCAAGACCTCGCTGGGCCAGTCGATTGCCAAGGCGACCAATCGCAAGTTCGTCCGCATGGCGCTGGGCGGCGTGCGCGACGAGGCGGAAATTCGCGGCCATCGCCGCACTTACATCGGCTCGATGCCCGGCAAGATATTGCAGAACTTGAACAAGGCCGGTGTGAAGAATCCGCTCTTTCTGTTTGACGAAGTCGACAAGCTCGGCATGGATTTTCGGGGCGATCCGTCGTCGGCCCTGCTGGAAGTGCTCGACCCCGAACAGAATCACACCTTTCAAGATCATTACATCGAAGTCGATTTCGATTTGTCCGATGTGATGTTCGTGGCGACCGCCAACACCCTGAACATTCCGGCGGCGCTGCTCGACCGGATGGAAGTCATCCGTCTGTCCGGTTACACCGAAGACGAGAAGGTCAACATCGCGCAACGCTACCTGCTGCCCAAGCAGGTGAAAAACAACGGCCTCAAGCGCGAAGAACTGGCCGTCACTGAAGATGCCCTGCGCGACATCGTGCGCTACTACACGCGCGAAGCCGGTGTGCGCGCGCTGGAACGCGAGATTTCAAAAATCTGCCGCAAAGTGGTCAAGTCGCTGGTGCTGAAAAAGCGCAAGAACAAAATCATTGCCAACGCGAAAAATCTCGACAAGTTCCTCGGCGTCCGCCGCTACATCTTCGGCATGGCCGAGAAGGAAAATCAGGTGGGGCAGGTCACGGGGCTGGCCTGGACTGAAGTTGGCGGCGAACTGCTCACCATCGAATCCGTGGTTGTGCCGGGCAAGGGCAAGACGCTGACCACCGGCAAGCTCGGCGAAGTGATGCAGGAGTCCATTCAGGCCGCGCTGACCGTGGTGCGCCGGCGCAGCAAATCGCTCGGCATTGCCGAAGACTTCTACCAAAAGAGCGACATTCACATCCACCTGCCCGAAGGCGCGACGCCCAAAGACGGCCCGTCGGCCGGTGTCGGCATGACTACTGCGCTGGTATCGACGCTGACCGGCATCCCCGTTCGCGCCGACGTCGCCATGACCGGCGAAATCACGCTGCGCGGCGAAGTGCTGCCTATCGGCGGCCTCAAGGAAAAACTGCTGGCGGCAGTGCGCGGCGGCATCCAGTTGGCCCTGATTCCCGAAGAGAACGTCAAAGATCTCGCCGAGATTCCCGATACCATCAAAGGCAAAATCGAAATCCGCCCCGTCAAGTGGATCGACCAGGTGCTCGAGATCGCGCTGGAACGCAAGCCCGTACCGCTGCCCGAACCGGTACTCGCCGAGGCTGTGCCGCCGCCCGCCTCAGTCGCCGAAGTGGCGAGTGTCAAAGGCGTCGTGACACACTAGTCAGGTTTCAGGGTCCAGGTTACAGGATTCAGTTTTTGGTGTTCAGGTTCGCGTAGCGAACCTGAACAAATTTGACTGAAACCTGAACCCTGTATCCTGTAACCTGTTGTAGAATTCGCGCCTCTCGGGGTGTAGCGCAGCCCGGTAGCGCGCCTGCTTTGGGAGCAGGATGTCGGGGGTTCGAATCCCTCCACCCCGACCAGGCCGCCGCCCCCGAAGCCTGTTCGGAGAACCGCCCGTAGCTCAACCGGATAGAGCACCGGCCTTCTAAGCCGGGGGTTGGGGGTTCGAGTCCCTTCGGGCGGACCA
>JAISPO010000183.1 GCA_031274855.1 Zoogloeaceae bacterium
TTCGGCGATTACTTCAAGCGCGACGCCATCCACTACGCATGGGAACTGCTGACCGGCGTGTTCAAGCTGCCCAAAGAAAAGCTCTGGATAACGGTGTACGCGGAAGATGACGAAGCCTACGGCATCTGGACGAAAGAAATCGGCATCCCCGCCGAACGCTGCATACGCATTGGCGACAACAAGGGGGCGCGTTACGCCTCGGATAATTTCTGGATGATGGGCGACACCGGCCCCTGCGGCCCCTGCTCGGAAATTTTCTACGACCACGGCCCCGGCATCGCTGGCGGCCCGCCCGGATCGCCCGATGAAGATGGCGACCGTTATATCGAAATCTGGAACAACGTGTTCATGCAGTTCAACCGCGACGAGCAGGGCGTGATGCACAGACTGCCCAAGCCCTCGGTCGATACCGGCATGGGGCTGGAGCGCATTTCGGCGGTGTTGCAGCATGTGCATAGTAATTACGAAATCGACCTCTTTCAAAATCTCATCAAGGCGGCGGCGCGGGAAACCGCGGCTGCCGATATCAACGCGCCTTCGCTGAAAGTGCTGGCCGACCATATCCGCGCCAGTGCCTTCCTGATTGCCGACGGCGTGATCGCGGGCAACGAAGGGCGCGGCTATGTGCTGCGCCGGATCATCCGCCGCGCGATTCGTCACGGTTACAAACTTGGCGCGCGCGCCGCCTTCTTTCACAAAATGGTGCCTGATCTCGTCGCGGAAATGGGCGCGGCCTATCCCGAACTCGCCGCTGGCGAGAAGCGCGTGATGGATGTACTGAAGCAGGAAGAAGATCGCTTCTTCGCCACCATCGAACACGGCATGGCGATTCTCGAAGGCGAACTGGCGGCGATGACCAAGTCGGGCAGCAAGATTTTCAACGGCGAAACCGCGTTCAAGCTGCATGACACCTTCGGCTTCCCGCTCGACCTGACGGCCGACATTTGCCGCGAGCGCGGCGTCACCGTCGATGCCGCCGCCTTCGACGCGGCCATGACGCGCCAGAAAGAACAGGCACGCGCCGCCGGTAAATTCAAAATGGCCGCCGCGCTTGAATACAGCGGCCCGGACAGCGTTTTCCACGGTTACGAAAAACTCGAAACAGCGGCGAAGATTCTCGCGCTCTACAAAGACGGTACGCCGGTCAAGGAACTCAACGAAGGCGAGCTTGGCGTCACCGTGCTCGATCAAACACCGTTCTATGCTGAGTCTGGCGGTCAGGTCGGCGACCGTGGCGAAATCAAGGGCGCGGGGCTATTCGCGGTTGAGGACACGCAAAAAATTCAGGCGGCGGTATTCGGTCATCACGGCATCGTCAAGACCGGCAGGCTGACGGTTGGCCAGAGCGTGACTGCCCGCGTCGACACCGCTGCCCGCGCCGCCACGGCGCGTAATCACTCGGCGACGCACTTGATGCAAAAGGCGCTACGCGAAGTATTGGGCGCTCACGTTCAGCAGAAAGGCTCGCAAGTCGATCCTGACAAGACCCGTTTCGACTTCACCCACGCCCAGCCGATGAGCGCCGAAGAAATGCGCGAGGTGGAGGAAATCGTCAATGCCGAAATTCTCGCCAATGCCGCGACCGAGGCGCGCGTCATGGCGATTGATGACGCCAAAAAGAGCGGGGCCATGATGCTGTTCGGCGAGAAGTACGGCGACGAAGTGCGCGTAATGAGCATCGGCTCGTCGAAGGAATTGTGCGGCGGCACGCACGTCGCCCGCACCGGCGATATCGGCCTGTTCAAAATCGTGGCCGAGGCAGGCGTCGCCGCTGGTGTGCGACGCATCGAAGCCGTAACCGGCGTCAACGCGCTGCATTACCTGCGCGAGCAGGAGCGGCATGTGCAGGGCATTTCCGCGCTGCTGAAAACGCAGCCCGACGAAATCGCCGAGCGCATTACCGGCATTCTCGACAACGTGCGGACGCTGGAAAAAGAACTGGCCCGCGTCAAAGCCAAATTGGCTTCAGGGCAGGGCGATGATCTGGCCGCGCAAGCCGTCGACATCAAAGGCATCAAGGTATTAGCCGCCCTCATGGAAAACGCCGACGCCACCGCACTGCGCGAGGCCATCGACAAACTCAAGGACAAACTCAAGAACGCCGCCATCGTGCTGGCCAGCGTGAGCGACGGCAAAGTCAGCCTCATCGCAGGCGTTACGCCAACGCTGACCGCCAAAGTGAAAGCAGGCGAACTGGTGAACATGGTCGCCCAGCAAGTCGGCGGCAAAGGCGGCGGACGCCCCGACATGGCGCAGGCCGGCGGCACCGATGCCACGGCGCTGCCCGCGGCGCTTGCCTCGGTGCAAGACTGGGTGGCGTCGCGGCTATGAAACTGCGTACTGACATCACCTGCGAAACCCTGAACGAACTTGTCCGGGGCTACTTCCCTGAGCATATGGGGATCGAGGTTCAATCGCTCGCGCTTGGCCGCGTCCATGCGCGCATGGCAGTAAAACCGCATCTGCTCGCGCCCAACGGCAACGGCTTTTTACACGCGGCGGCGGTGATTGCGCTGGCCGACACCGCCTGCGGTTACGGCGCCATCGCCCACCTGCCCGAAGGCGCCAGCTCATTCACCACCATTGAACTCAAAGCGAATTTCCTCGGCACCGCGACCGAAGGCGTCATCACCTGCGAAGCCCGCGCCGAACACTTGGGGCGCAACACCCACGTCTGGGACGCCACCGTCACCGACGAATCCAGCAACCGCAAAATCGCCCTGTTCCGCTGCACCCAAATGATTCTCTGGCCGCGCTAAAGCGATTTAGTCATTCTGCGCGAAGCGAAGCGCAGTCGCAGAATCCAAACACTGCCTGCCGGTTAAGCCCCCAAGGGTTTGGTGACCCTTAGGCCGCCAGCTTTGCGCTAGCGAGGCGGTTCAGGCTGATGCTCTGTTCGGCGGCCTGAAGCGCGAGCGACCGATGAACTTCCGGCGGGATACGGACACGAAACTCACCGCTATAGTGCTTTTCCGCCAGCGGCACAGGAATGATCTCGCCGCTCGTTTGCATATCGGCAATCACTTCTGCCACGACCTGCCGGATCCCCTTCAATGCTGCTTCCGGCGTCTTGGCCAGCCAGGAGAGCGACGGAAACTCGGCGCACAAACCGGCATGTTCTTCATCTTCCGGTGACCAAGTAACGCGATAGGTGTAGTGATTAATGTTCATGGCGAATACTTTCCAGTTTCTCAATGGCAAGTAGCACCTGCCGAACCTGATATGCCTTGGCTTTTCCCTTGTCGTCCTGAATATTGATTCGAGGGTCTCCGATCCACGGCGTTTTGAAAACCATATGGCTGCTACCCGTCTGGCGCGGCTTGCCGAAGAACGCCATACAGATCTTTTGAAGATCGGCAAACCGGATGTTTGCCGGTTCACGCCGCATCTGATCCAGAATTTTCACTGAAGCGGCCATGTTTCTATGGTATCAATAATGGAACCACAAGGCAAGACAGGGTACAAGGCTCAACTGAGCCCTGTACCCTGAACCCTGATTAATGCCCGCCGCTGGTGAAGGTCACATGAAGCTCGGGCCAGATATTTTCCAGCGCGGTTTTGAACTCGGCCTGTATGCGTTCCAGCGCGGCTTGGTTGTCGGCTTCGAAGCGCAGCACGACAACGGGCGTGGTGTTGGAGGCGCGGGCGAGGCCGAAGCCGTCGGTGTATTCGGCGCGGACGCCGTCAATGGTGATGAGTTGACGGGCGTTGGGGAAGCGGCCTTGTTTTTGCAGTTTGGCGATCAGGGCGTGCGGTTCGCCTTCTTTCATTTTCAGGTTGAGTTCGGGCGTGGAGATGGCGTCGGGCAGGTGCTTGAGCGGCCAGTTGGCGTCGGGCCAGCGGCTGATGATTTCCAGCAGGCGCGCGCCGGCATAAAGGCCGTCGTCGAAACCGAACCAGCGTTCCTTGAAGAAAATGTGGCCGCTCATTTCACCGGCAAGCGGCGCGCCGGTTTCCTTGAGCTTGGCTTTGATGAAGGCGTGGCCGGTGTTCCACATCAGCGGCTTTCCGCCCTGGTGACGCACTGATTCGGCGACCCAGCGCGAGCATTTGACGTCGAAAATGATTTGCGCGCCGGGTTTGCGCGTGAGCACGTCGGCGGCGAAGAGCATGAGTTGGCGGTCGGGGTAGATGATTTCGCCATCCTTGGTGACGACGCCCAGACGGTCGCCATCGCCATCAAACGCGAGGCCAAGTTCGGCGTCGGTTTCTTTGAGCACGCGGATGACATCGCGCAGATTTTCAGGCTTGGAAGGATCGGGATGATGGTTGGGGAACTTGCCGTCGACTTCGCAAAACAGTTCAATCACTTCGCAGCCCATGCGCCGGAATAGTTCGGGCGCGAAGCCGCCTGCGACGCCGTTGCCGCAGTCGACCACGATCTTCATGGGCCGCGCCAGTTTGACATCGCCGGTGATGCGCTTGAGATAGGCTTCGCGCACGTCGGCATGGCGCAGCTTGCCCGCGCCGGTGGCGAGGCGGCCCGCGTCGATGCGGGCTTTCAAATCCTGGATCAGCGGGCCGAACAGGGTCTGGCCGCCGAGTACCATCTTGAGGCCGTTGTAGTCCGGCGGGTTGTGGCTGCCGGTGACCGAGACGCAGCTTTCGGTGCCGAGTTCAAACGCGGCGAAATAGGTGACGGGCGTTGGCACGCAGCCGATGTCGACCACATCGACGCCAGCCTGATTAATACCGTCGGCCAACGCGCCGGCCAGTCCGGGGCCGGACAGACGGCCATCGCGGCCAACAGCGATGGTGCTGACGCCGCGCTCTCGCGCTTCGGAGCCGATGGCTTGGCCGATGGTGCGCACGGCCTCGACGGTGAGCGATTTATCGACGATGCCGCGAATATCGTAGGCTTTGAAAATTTCGGGGGCGATGCTTGTCATGATTTTGGCTCCGGTGAGGTTAATGAAGGACCTTGGGAACATCCTGGGCGCTGTCCGGCGGCGCGAGCGAAACATGATGCAGCGCCAGCCGCCAGCCCAGCGCGCCGCGTACAAAAACATTGGTGGCGACATGCTGCGCGTGTGTCGATTCGTCGTTGCGCAGCGAAACATGCTGAAGCACAGTATGCGCCGCGCTCAAGGGCGTGACAATCGCAGTCGGCGCGGACAGGCGAACCTTCAAGCCCGGCCCGCGCTGAAAAATCCGCTGCCATGCGGCGCGGATGGCGGCATGGCCGGTCAGCCGTATCCCGCCCGGAAAAACGCAAACGATCTCCTCGTCCTCGGCCCAGACGGACATCATGGTTTCCAGATCGGCGTGTTCCAGCGCGTGGTAGAACGCCGTTTCGGCGTCCTGCGGGGTGGGGTAAATCGGTCTGTCAGGCATTGCAGAAATCGGCCAAGGCCGTCATCACCTGTTCCGGTTGCAGTTGATTCAGACAGTCGAGATGCCCCAGCGGACACTGCCGCTTGAAGCACGGACTGCATTCGAGCGCAAGCGAGACTATTTTCGCACGAGGCGAGAGCGGCGGGGTATAGGCGGGGCTGGATGAGCCGTAAATCGCGGCCAGCGGGCGGTCGAGCGCGGCGGCGATGTGCATGAGGCCCGAATCGTTGCTGACGACTGCGCGGGCGCTCGCGATCAGGTCGATGGCCTGTTCGAGACGGGTGCGCCCGCAAAGATTTTGCGCCGCGCCCCCGGACAGCCGCTCGATTTCGGCAGCGGTTTCGGCATCCTTGCTGCCGCCGATGATCCAGATTGGCGTATCGCCGCCGCCCATTTTCCGCGCCAGCGCCGCGAAGTGATGCGGCGGCCAACGCTTGGCGGGGCCGTACTCGGCGCCGGAACAGAAAATAATCGGCGCGGCCTCCTGCGGTAGACCGAGCGCCGCCCGCGCCGCCTGTTGCTGCTCAGGCGATGAAGTCAGGCGGGGGTTCGGCGTCGCGCCGTCAAGCGGCCCGGCCAGCGCGGCATAGCGGTCGACGAGGCGGGGCAGGGCGGCTTTGTCGAGTTTGCGCCGGTCGTTGAGCAGCCCGTAACGCGCCTCGCCCAGATAGCCGGTACGCTGGGCGATTCCGGCGAAGAAGGGGACGAGCGCCGACTTCCACGAGTTCGGCAGCACATAGGCTTGAGAAAAATCCGCCGCGGCCAGGCGCCTGCCCAGCGCCTTGCGGCCTGCCCAATCGAACGCGCCGTGAGCAAAGGGGTTCTCGATGCTGGCCGCGACTTCCGGCATCCGCGCCAGCAACGGCGCACTCCATGACGGCGCGAGGACGTGAATCTCAGCCTGCGGATCGCGGGCTTTCAGCCGCGTCAGCAGCGGCTGCATGATGATCGTGTCGCCGATCCATGACGGCGCGACGATCAGAATGCGCGGCATGACCGGCGCGGTCAGTGATGCCCCGTGGGGGCAGGGCCGGTGAAGGTGTACTGAGTGCCGCAGTAGGGGCAGACGGTTTCGCCGCGCTTGAGCGGATCGAGAAAAACGCGCGGATGCCGCGCCCAGAGCGGAGCGCCCTGGCGCGGGCAATGCAGCGGCAGGTCATGCGCGGTCACGGCAACTGCGCGGGTGGTTTCGTCGATTTCGGCCATGTCGGTTTCCTCAAACTTTGGCGAGCCAATCGGCATGAGCAGGCGCCCGCCCATTGACCACGTCGAAGAACAGCGTCTGGATTTTGGCAGTGATCGGGCCGCGCTTGCCCGCGCCGATCTGGCGGTTGTCGAGTTCGCGGATCGGCGTGATTTCGGCAGCGGTGCCGGTGAAGAAGGCTTCGTCGGCGATGTAGATATCGTCGCGCGTCAATCGCTTGGTGACGATGTTGTAGCCGAGTTCTTTCGCCAGCGTATGCACTGTGGCGCGGGTGATGCCGGTCAAGGCCGAGGCGATTTCCGGCTCGTAAATCACGCCATCCTTGACCACGAACAGGTTTTCGCCCGCGCCCTCGGCAACGAAGCCATCCACGTCGAGCAGCAGCGCCTCGTCGTAGCCGTTCTCGGTGGCTTCCATGTTGGCGAGGATGGAGTTCATGTAGGAACCGGCGCTCTTGGCGCGGCACATCGCCACATTGACATGGTGACGCGCAAAGCTGGCGGTCTTGACACGGATACCCTTCTCGATGGCCTCCTCGCCGAGATACGCGCCCCACGGCCATGCGGCGATGGCCACATGCGTTCTCGCGCCCTTGGGCGAGACGCCCATTTTCTCGGAACCGTAAAAGGCGATGGGCCGCAGATAGCAGGATTCCAGCTTGTTGGCGCGCACGACTTCCTTGTGCGCTTCCATGATCGTTTCCCTGTCCCAGGGCATTGGCATCCGGTAGATATGCGCCGAATTGAACAGGCGGTCGGTATGTTCCTTGAGCCGGAAGATCGCCGTGCCGCTGATAGTCTTGTAGGCGCGCACGCCCTCAAAGACGGACAAGCCGTAGTGCAGCGAGTGGGTGAGCACGTGGGTGGTCGCTTCGCGCCAGGGCACGAGCTTACCGTCGTGCCAGATGAAGCCGTCACGGTCGGCCATGGACATGGTGATGATCTCCAGCGATTGGTCTAAAAAGCAATTCTAACGCGCCCTGTAGAATGCAGGGCATGAACGGAACTGAACATGTAATCGTCGGCATGTCCGGCGGCGTCGATTCCGCCGTCGCGGCGCTGCTGCTCAAGCGCGCCGGTTATCGCGTCACCGGCCTGTTCATGAAAAACTGGGAAGATGACGACGACGACGAATACTGCTCCTCAAGGCAGGATCTGATCGACGCGGCGTCGGCGGCGGATGTCATCGGCATTGACCTCGAAGCCGTCAACTTCTCCGCCGAGTACAAGGAACGGGTGTTCGCCGAATTCCTGCGCGAATATCAAGCCGGACGCACGCCCAATCCCGACGTGCTGTGCAACTCCGAAATCAAGTTCAAAGCCTTCCTCGACCATGCGCTGCGAATGGGCGCGGACAAAATCGCCACCGGCCACTACGCGCAGGTACGGCAATTCCTCGGCGACTGGCAACTGCTCAAGGCCGAGGACGGCAACAAGGATCAGAGCTATTTTCTCTATCGGCTCAATCAAGCGCAGCTATCGAAAACGCTGTTTCCGGTCGGCCACCTGTACAAGCGCGAAGTCCGCCAACTCGCCGCCGAAGCCGGTTTGCCCAATCACGGAAAAAAAGATTCCACCGGCATTTGCTTCATCGGCGAACGGCCCTTCCGCGAGTTTCTTTCCCGCTACCTGCCGCGGCAGCGCGGCGAAATCCGCCGTCTCGACGATGACCGCCTCGTCGGTCAGCACGAAGGTCTCATGTACTACACGCTCGGTCAGCGCGAAGGCCTGGGCATCGGCGGCGTCAAAGGCGCGCCCGAAATCCCCTGGTTCGCCGCCGCCAAAGACATGGCGAAAAACATCCTCTACGTCGTGCAAGGCCACGAACATCCGGCCCTCTTGCGCGACCGCCTCACCGCCAGTCAACTCTCATGGATTTCCGGCCGCCAGCCCCATCCCCACTGGGTCTACGCCGCCAAAACCCGCTACCGCCAGCCCGACGCCGTCTGCGAAATAGAAAGCGTCGACGCCACCCGCTGCGAAATCGCCTTCGCTGCCCCGCAATGGGCCATCACCCCCGGACAATCCGCCGTGGTCTACGAATCGCGCGTCTGTCTGGGCGGGGGAATTATTCAGGATTCAGGTTCCAGGGTTCAGGCTTCAGTTTTGTAGGTTGGCGGTGAGCGCAGCGAACCCCAACAGGTTTCAGGTGACAGGTTTCAGGATTCAGTAGCTTGGCGGTGAACGCAGAAACCACAATACGGTGTAGGCTTCGAGTTTGGGAAAATTTGAAAGTTTGAACGAGGCGGGATCATGAACAAACTCTGTTATCGCAAGATTTTTAGTAAGCGTTTAGGCATGTTGGTCGCCGTCGCGGAATGTACGCGCAGTCAAGGCAAACATGCCGGAGAAGGCGGAGATTCGTCATCCCCGCATCCCCCCACCTCGTCATTCCCGCGTGCTTTTGGCGGGAATCCAGCGGCTTTCGGGGTGGTCTCCTACCTGCGTGGTTCAGCACTTGCGATGCTGGGGTTATTCGCAACCTCGGCATT
>JAISPO010000008.1 GCA_031274855.1 Zoogloeaceae bacterium
TTGATGCTGTCAGACATGTTTCCTCCTAGGGTTAATGATGATGATCCATCAGGCTGGTACATAGTATGCCACTGTCTGACAGAATAATGGATAAACCCCGAAAAAGGTTGACAGCCCGGCAACCGGATCGCCGGTGGCGGCGCATATTCAGAGGGCGCAAGAACTGCCGGTTCTGGCCGGCGCGGTGTATATCTTCCTGAAAATTTGCATTTCGGCGTAAATAATATTGAATCTATAGGCTGCTTTTCATCGTGATACTGATTGCTTATAATTCAAAAGCCATCACCAATAGCTATTCAGGTGAGAGAAACTGGCTCACACACATGAAGTAGCAAATCAACATTCACGAAGGGAATCAAACCCATGTCTACCTATGACGAAATTCAGGATCAGATCAAGAAGCTTCAAGAACAAGCCAAAACAGTGCAGCAGGCAGAAGCCAATGCTGTCATCGCGGATGTCAAAGCCAAAATTGCCAAGTACGGCCTGACGGCTGCGCAGTTGGGTTTTGGCGCTGTTACAAGGAAATGGAAATCCGCCAAGAAAGCCGCCAAGAGCAAAAGCGTGATGTATCGCAAGGGCGATTTGACCTGGTCCGGTTCAAAGCGCGGCAGAAAGCCTCAATGGATACTCAGCGCCTTGGCTGCCGGTGAAAATATTGAAAAATACCGCGTCTAAAAAATAGCACCCTTCGGGGTGCTTTCTTTTTCACGGCATTTCAAACGATATCGTGAATTAGTCCGGATTTTTCGGGCAGCTGAAACAACGCTGCCCGATCCGGTTTTCTCCTCCTGTATATATTCAAGCGACTGCTACTTTAGGTTAGAGCTTGAGAGTCAAGCCGATGTAGAGCGAACGCCCGGCGCCCGGCACGGCGATACCCCACGGGAGCGTCGCGTGGTTGATCGACATGGTTCTTCCCTGAGCGACATACATACTGTCGGGCGGCGGTTAGATCAACGGGATGATGCGTCGCAAGCCAAGCAATATCAGTACCAGACCGGCTGCGCGCATCAACCACGGGGCCAGCCAGTCCCGTTCTTTGCGTAGCGCCATACCCAAGCGGCCAGCCAGCGGCACGAGCAGCAGGATGGGCGTCATGGCTGTGCCGATGCCAAAAACCAAGCCGAATCCGGCGCCGTGTAGCGGATCCCCTGCTTCAGCCGCCAGAGCGAGCAGCGAAGCAAGCGGCGTACAGGGCGTCAGCGCTAGCGCGGCTCCCATCAGGAAAGGGGGGGCCGCATCGCGGGGGCGTCCCCAGCGGATCGTTTGTACGGAAGGCGTTGATGGCGGGGAGCAGCCTGAAGAGCGCTTGCTCATCAACAACCACAGGCCAGCCAGTATGCTGGCGCTGCCGATTGCCAAGTTTCCCCAGAGGCTGCCCAGCGCATGCGCCAGACCCAAGCCGGCCATCCCCGCAGTCAGGGCAAGCAGCGTGTAGGCCAGCACGCGACCGGCGAGAAAGCTCAGTGTATGTCGCAATGCCTCAGGATCGCCACCAGCTCGGCCCAGTGCCCATGTACCTATGAAAGGTAGACAGCTAACCGTACAGACCGTCATCCCCATCGAAGCGCCCAGCAGCCAGACCGTCCCCAGTCCAACGCCAATCGTCGCTTCAGACATCGCTTTGCCCCTTTGTTACAGGCTTGATCGTGCCGTCTGGCAATTCGTTACGCGCACGTGCCTTGTAATACTCGCGGCTTGAACGGAACAAGGCCATGTTTGCCCACTGGATGCGGATTACCCCATCCTGCGGGCAATATTCGGCGCAGCGTCCGCACAAGGTGCAATCCTCGTTGTAGGCCTTCTTTCCTTCAGCCTGCGAAATTTCGGGAATGTCCATCGGGCAGGCAGTGGTACAAACGCGGCAACTGCCGCAACTGGCCCGTGATGGCTTGACCAGACGGGCTGGCGACAGGCGCTGAAAGATTGCGTTGAAAGCAAGTAGCGGACAGATGCGACAGAAAGGCAGGCGCAACGCCAAGGCGCCGACGAGCACAAACCCAATCAGCCAGTTCGCCGCTGCTCCAAGCCCAAATGACCAGCCATCACCGAGGCTCAACGCCAGTTGGTCAGCGTTTCCGGTCAGTAGTGTCGTGGCAATGCGCGCTGGACAGACATCGCAATAGGGATTTCCCAAGGTGTGCGGCGTTACCCCCAGACCGGTCAGCAGGGGCAGCAGGAAAACCAGTCCAACCAGAATCAGCCATTTGACGGGGCGTACACGCGATACCGGTCCAAGATCACCCGGTTCGACACGGCGTACCCCGATGCCGAAGCGCCGTCCGATCCGTCCGGCCAGTTCCTGTAGCGTCCCAAGCGGGCAGACCCAGCCGCAAAAGGCTTTGCCGAGCACAAAAAAGAAGGCAAAAAAACTGCCCAGAATGAACAGCAATGGCAGCACCATCGAGAAGGTGACTTCACCTGCCCGCGCGATAGCCATGCCAATCTGGTGATGCAGGGTATGCTGGGCCCGGATCAGTACGCAATAACCGCCGTTCATCTGGTCGTAGGCGCAGGACAACGCAGGTAGCGCTCTCGATAGTTTGTCGGCCATGTAATTGCCGACGAATATGCTGCCGTAAACGCAGAGGAACAGCATCAGCAACTGGACGATCAGGCGCAGGCGCCCAAGATTTGGGATCCAGGATTTCAACATGATTGCTCCTTACTCGCGATACGCTTGCGTCGGCGAAGCAAGGGTAGCGCCGACAACATGCCAAACACGCCGAAGACGGCGCCCCAGCCAAGACTGTGTTTGCGATCGGCATCCTCGCCATAGCTGGCGTTGAAGGCGGTAACGAAGTGCCGCCCATCGCTGAGATACTCGGTGCTGAGTACAAACCCTGCCCTGAGCCGAGCGCCATGACTGGAGTCGCCCGATTTACCGTCGAAATCTCGCGGGAACAGAACCGTTGCTACTCCTTGGGCATCCGTTACGAACGTACTACGCGAGCTGTTTTCTGTTTCCAGAAGCAGGCGTTGCCCGGACAGAGGTTGTCCCTTGTAACGCACGGCGAAGCGCCATTTTTCGCTTTCCCGATAGTTGGCATGTTCGCGCGGCAAGGGGGCGGGCACGATTTCGAGTTCGCTATGCTCCGTTTCAAGCAAGCGGCTTGGCGAAGGCCCGGAAAGCGAGGAGTACCACACCGTCGTGGCTATCCCGACATGCTGCTCTTTCTCGTCGCGAACCTGAACCCAGTGGTAATTTCCTGTTTCGGCATCGGCCACTTCGATCTTTGCGCGCCCGTCGACGAATTGAAATTCCCGCTGGCCGCCGGCAGGGCCGAAAACCGTAACCGACGATGCCTCTGAGCCGCGCATCCGGAGCGTCGTCGAGGTACGGTCATCGCCGCGCTCAAGAAACAGCAGGGGTTGCGATGTCCAGCCGCCGCGCCCACCGCCGCCACGCCCGCTGCCACGTTCACCGTCCGGGCGCTGATGTTCGTCATGCTGTGCCCACAACGAACCGGCGGCGCCAAGCAAGAGTGCGAAAATCAATAGGAATCGCATGGCTGCCTCCTAGCGAAAATCATAGCGATATGTGACAAGCAGGGAACGTGGCGCTGCAACTGCATAGGTCACTTTTCCGGCGGTATCTTTCTTTGCTTCTATCGCATAGCGTTTATCAAACAGGTTATCGATGTTCATCGTTAATGAGTGCCCCTGCCACTGGTAACCCGCCGCAATATTGGTTACCCATGACCAGCCGTCGTAGCGTTCCGTGTTGGCATTGTCCATCCAGTAGCTGCCCCAAGTGTTGGTCGAGATCCGGGCGCGCCAGCCGTCCTGTTTCCAGCCGGCAAAAAGGCCGTATTGGCGGGAGGGAATAAACGGCAAGGTATTGCCGCTGCGATCCATATTGGTGGTTACCGCTCCGGACCGGACCGGTTCGGTGAAGTCTTTGTAGCGATAGTTGGCATAGCTGAAATATCCACCTGCTTCCCAGTTGTGATTAAACGCATAACGTGCTGAAAGCTCGAAGCCCTTTTTCTCGGTCTTGCCGGCATTCAGGTAGCTGGTCACGCCGCCATTGTTCTGCTGGATGATCTCTTTATCGACCGGGTTGAAGTAAACGCTGGCGTCGAACATCCAATGGCTTGCGCGTCCTTTCAGACCGATCTCGAAATTGGTGGAGACCGGCGCCTCAAGGTTGGGGTTATCGGAAAACTCATTGAACGAAGGAATTTGGCCGGCGCGCGCGACCATGCCGAACAGATTCAGCCCTTCGGCGATCCGGTAACTCACAGCCAATTTCGGCGCCGGCAGATAAAAGGTCTTTTGTGTCTGGATCAAACCTGCGCCAGCCTTGTAGCTTCCTGTTGCGTAATCGTATTTGCTGTATTGCATGGTGGTATCGTCAAAATCAACGATGTCGTACCGCACCCCCAAATCAATAATCCAGCGCTCACTGGGACGCCATGATTCCTGAATGTAAACGCCGGTCAGCCGCGATGTTGCATCTTCGACTTGAGCCAGGTTTCCCTTGCGGTCGGATTTTGTGGCCAAGATTCGTCCGCCCGCCCCTTTTTCGACATCGGCGTACTCGTATTTCCGTGCATCGGGTGTCCGCTCCCGGCGCATGGTGACGCCGGCCACCATCGTTCCCTGAGCGTGGCGCCAGTGTGCTTCAAGATCCATCCCAAGATTGGATACCCAGCTTTCAGATTCATTGATGGCGCCGGTTACGGGGTGGTAGTGATGCCAGCGGTTGTAGTAGAGGCGCGGTTTGAGGGTTATGTCACCGATTTCCTTTTCCAGACGGGTATTCATGGACCAGACCTTGGAGTAACGGCCGCTATGCCTCCAGGGTTCCGAGCTTTCTTCCTGGCGTCCGGTCGACTTGAAAAGATCAAACAGGGTCTCGTCGATGACACCCGGCGACTGCATATTGGCCTCGGTATAGGAAACCTCGCTTTCCAGCAAACCGACATTTCCAAGGTCGATACCGTGTTTCAGCGAGGCTTGCGTGGTGTCGAATTCATTCCACGACCGCCAGTTGTTTTTCATTTCACGGCGGCTTACGGTCATGGCGAGGGCTTGCTGATCGCTGATCATGCCGCCATAGCGCAGATGGAAATTCCGTGCGCCATCGCTACCGGTCCCTACCTTGGCATTATTCGCAGTTTTGTCGAAAACCGATTTCGAGATAATTTGAATTACCCCTCCCGCGCTACCTGCCGCAAACAGGTTGCCCGGCCCTTTGGCGACTTCAATGCGTTCGATATCCTGAGTATCGACGAAATCGAGCCGTGTAAAACTGTCCGGATCGCTGAGCGGTACGCCGTCGCGCAGCAACATGATTTCCCGGACGCCGTAGGCTGCTTTCAATCCTGCGCCACGAATGATCAGCCGCGCATCGGATCCGCCATTCTTGCTGTCGATCAGCACACCGGGCATTTCCTGTAGCGCTTCTTTGACGTTGAACATTTTTTTGTCGACCAGGGTTTCCTTGCCGACGACGGAAATTGATTGCGGCACCTCGCCTGTCGAGCGAGATTCACGAGTCGCTGTCACGGACACTTCATCCAGTTGCTTTACCGGCTCTTCGGCCATTGCGCCTGCTGCCCACAATAACCCGCAGGCACTGACTCCCCAAAGCCTGACGTAAATCCGGCCCGGAGCTCCGATGCTTTGTTTCATGCCTCCCCCTTAACGATACTCGGACAGATTTTTTTAGCGCCCATTCTAGGGATGACTCCCGCGCAGCCCCAGTGACACAACGTCGCAGAGAGACTCAGCCGGCGGCTTGCAATGAAAACAGAATCGGCACGACGACCCAGGACTCGATGGCTTCCTCGCCAAGCCGCGCTGGAATGAAACGCCAGTTCCCCACGGCATTTCTCGCGGCCATATCAAGCCGCTCAAAACCGCTCGACTGCTTGGTCTCTATGCTTTCGGGCGCACCGCTTGCGCTCACCTTGACCCGCAGCCAGACCTTGCCCTCCTCGCCCAACCGGCGCGAAGCGACGGGATAAACCGGCTTGGGATTCGCCAGATATTCCACATCGAAACGCGCGGCGATAATCGACACCGGCGCTGACGGAGCCGCTTCGGCGATGTCCGAAGGCGGCGCGGACGCGATCACGATATCGTCAGTATCGGCAGCAGACGCTTCCTTGGGAACCGCCATCGGTATCGGCTGCGGTACTGCTTGACGCTTGCGCGCCAATGGCGGCGGCGGCACCGGCTCGGCAGGACGAAACTCCGGCGACGCAGGCGGCGCGGCCAGCAAGCGCACCGTGATTTCCTGCACCACTGCCTGCGCCATGGAAGGATTGACCAGCCCGAAGCTCACCCACAGCACCGCCAGATGCAGGCTGAGGCTGACAAAAAACAAGGCAGCGTACCGGCGCGGCTCGGTGGGCGAAAACAAGTCGAGATCAAGCAGATCAGAAGTCACGTTCTTCAGGGAATCATCCG
>JAISPO010000013.1 GCA_031274855.1 Zoogloeaceae bacterium
CGCCGCGCTGGAAGCGCGTGGCATAGACCGATGTTGCGCCCTTGGTGGTCAGCGCGAATATCCGCTCGGCAGGTAATTCGGCGCGGCAGGCCGCCCAAGTGTCGTGGACGCGCATCTTCACGTATTCGTGATAGTCGAGTCCGGCGCGACGCAAGGATCGGTCGTCGATGTCGAAGCCCAGGGGCCGCACCAGATGCAGTGTCGCCCCCGTGTTGGCCGCAAGGCGAATGACATTGCCGGTGTTGGGCGGAATCTCTGGCTGGAAAAGGACAATATGGAACATGGCAGTTCAGTCCCGCAATGCCCGCGCGGCGAGCCAGTTGGTGACCCGCGTTGCGCCGTGCGCTTTGAGCAGGCGGGCAAATTCGTCGAGCGTCGCGCCGCTGGTCATTACGTCGTCGATCACGATCACCGCTTTGTCCGTCAGGTCGAGGCGGCATTCAAAAGCGTGGCGGATGTTTTTACGCCGTTCTTTCCAGGGCAGGCTCGCCTGCGCCGTGGTGTCGCGGCAGCGCAGGCAGCCGCTCAGGTCCAGCGGCAGCCGTAGCGCCTCGGCCAGAGGCCGCGCGATTTCGACCGACTGATTGAAGCCGCGCTCGGCAAGCCGCTTGGGATGCAGCGGCAGCGGGATGATGATGTCGCCTTCCGGCCGCGGCCCCGCCAGCATCGCCTGCGCGAAAAATTCAGCCGTGGCGATGCGATGTGAATACTTCAAAGTCTGTACCAGCCGGTCGACGGGAAAGTGATACTGGAACGCCGCGATAGTCGCGTCGAAATGCCAGGGCCTGCTCAAGCAGGCGCCGCATGTCGCGCCCGCCGGGGATGCTTCCGCGCAAATCGGGCAGGTCTCGGCGGACAAGCGCGGCAGATCGGCGGCGCAGGCGGCGCACAGCAGCGCGGCACCCGCGATGTCGCCGCACAAGAGGCAATCTTGCGGCAGCAGCGTATCGAGAGCGGCCTGCCACGCGGAGGCAAGTCCGGCGGGCATCGTGGACTATTGCCCTGCGACTGTCATCCGGTCGATCAGGATGGAGCCGCAATGTTTGGAGCCGCGCACCGCGACATCGTTGCCGACGGCGACGATGCCCTTGAACATTTTTTTGAGATTACCGGCAATGGTGACCTCATGCACCGGATAGGCGATTTCGCCGTCTTCGACCCAGTAGCCCGCCGCGCCACGTGAATAATCGCCGTTCACGTAGTCGATGCCGTGGCCGAGCACTTCCGTCACGAAAAGACCCGTGCCCATTTCTTTGAGCAGGCCAGAGAGATCGTGCTGTCCCGGCTCCACCAGCAGATTATGGCTGCCGCCGGCATTGCCGGTGGTTTGCATCCCCAATTTGCGCGCCGAATAAGTGGAGAGGAAATAGCCTTGCAGTACGCCGTCTTCGACGACTTCCCGATCCCGCGTGGCAACGCCGTCGTCATCAAAGGGGCTTGATGCCAGCCCCTTGACCAGATAAGGCCGCTCGCTGATGCGCAGAAAACGCGGGAAGATTTGCTTGCCCAGCGTGTCGACCAAAAACGATGTCTTGCGATACAGCGAACCGCCGCTGGCGGCGTACACGAAACTGCCGATCAGTCCGGCAGCCAGCGGCGCTTCAAACACGACCGGCACCCTGCGCGTCTTGAGCTTTTTCGCCCCCAGCCGCGCCAGCGTGCGGCGGGCGGCGTATTCGCCGATGGCTTCCGGCGCGGCCAGATCACGCGGATCGCGCTGGCCGGAATACCAGTCGTCGCGCTGCATGTCGTCGCCTGCGCCGGCAATCGCGCAGCAGGAAATATGGTGGCGCGTGCTGGCGTAACCGGCCATGAAACCGAGACTGTTGGCCGAGATGAAATGCGACTGATGCGCGGAAACGCTCGCGCCTTCGGTCTGCGTAATCAGCGGGCTGACGGCCAGCGCGGCGGCCTCGCTGCGGCGGGCGATTTCGATGGCGGCGTCGACCGGCACATGCCAGGGGAAACACAGGTTCGGATCCTGAACATTACGCGCCAGCAATGCTGCTTCCGGCAGTCCCGCGCAATCGTCCTCGGCGGTGAAGCGGGCGATGGAAAGCGCCGCCGCAACTGTTTTGGCCACGGCCTCGGCGGAAAAATCGGAAGTGGACGCATTGCCGCGCCGCTGGCCGAGGTACACGGTGACGCCGATGCCCTTGTCGCGGTTGTGTTCGATGGTCTCGACTTCCTGCCGCCGCACACTCACCGACAAGCCGAAGCCTTCCGAAACATCCACCTCGCAAGCTGTCGCGCCGTTCCGCTTGGCCTCGTCGAGCACCTGTTGTGCCAGCGCCTCCAGGCGGGCGCGGCTGTAGCTGAATTCCTGTTCTGACATGGAATGTTGTCTGCTGCCGAAAGTTACAATAATACCTGTGGATACCCAAAACGACCCCAACCTCGACAGCGCCGAGCGCCCCAGCAAATCGCAACTCAAGCGCGACATGGCGGCATTGCAGACGCTTGGCGAGCGGCTGATCGAATTGAGCAAAGAGCAGCTCACCAAAATCGACATGCCGGAAGAATTGCGCGAAGCGACGCGTGATGCCCAACGCTTCACCAAACACGAAGCGCGGCGGCGGCAGTTGCAGTACATCGGCAAGCTGATGCGCAACATTGATCCTGCGCCGATTCAGGCGGCCATTGACGAAATCGACGGCGTTTCGGCCATCGCCAACGCCCGCCTGCACGCGCT
>JAISPO010000001.1 GCA_031274855.1 Zoogloeaceae bacterium
TCTTCATCGAGCGCGGAAATTTCCTCGCCATCGAGCAATACGCGGCCACGGCTCGGGCGATCCAGACCCGCGAGCAGCGAAAGCAGCGTCGTCTTGCCGGAGCCGGATGCGCCCACGACAGCAACCGCTTCACCGGCGCTCACTTTGAATGAAATGTCGTGCAGAATAGTGAGCGTTCGATCACCGCTGCTCACATCTTTTCCCAAACCTGCTGCTTCTATCATGGTCGTCATGCTGAAACGTGTCTTGTTGCTTGTGTTGTTGGTCGTTGGCTGGCCGGCATTGGCCGCGCCGGTGGTGTTGGTGTTCGGCGATAGTTTATCCGCCGGTTACGGCATCTCCATCGAAGATAGCTGGCCGGCGCTGCTTGCCAAACGGCTGGAGGATAACCGGCTCGGCTATACGGTGTCCAATGCCAGTATTAGCGGCGAAACGACCGCAGGCGGAAAAGCCAGACTGCCGGAGGTTTTGCAGCGGGTGCGCCCCGCCGTGGTCATTATCGAACTGGGCGCGAATGACGGCCTGCGCGGCCTGCCTGTCGCGCAGATGCGGCAGAACCTATTGGTGATGATCACGGCAGCGCGGGCCAGCAAAGCCAAGGTTCTGCTGACCGGCATGAAGCTGCCGCCCAACTACGGCCCGATTTACGCGCGGCAGTTCGAGGAGAGTTTCAAGACCGTAGCCAGCGCCGAAAAAGTTGCGCTGCTGCCCTTCCTGCTGGAGCCTCTGGGCGAGAACCTGCGCGACTTTCAAGCCGACAGCCTGCACCCGACAGCGGAAGCGCAGGAAAAAATACTCGACCACGTTTGGCCAATGCTGAAGCCTTTGCTCTGACTACAGGGTTCAGGGTACAGGTTACAGGGTTCAGGAAATTACCGTCTGTCGTTGCGCCGACATCTAAAATGATGTAAATTGTCACCAAAATTGATGCTTGGAGACGCAAATGAGAACGACTGTAACCATTGATGATGTCCTGTACGAGGAGGCGCTGGAAGTCGCCGATTCCAGCATGGATAAGGCTGATTTGTTCCGCGAGGCCATCAAGACTTTTGTCCGGGTTCAGGCAGCCAAACGGCTTGCCGCTTTGAGCGGAGCCATGCCGAAAATGCAGGAGATCCCCCGTCGCCGTGGAGGCGCATAAAGGTGAGAGGGGTTCTCATCGATACGTCAGCATGGGTCGATCACTTTCGGAATCACAACCACAGGCTGATTGAACTGCTGGCGCTTGATCTTGCCATGACGCATCCGTTGATTGTGGGCGAGATTGCGTGTGGAACGCCCCCCAGTCGGGTTCAAACCCTGACTGACCTCGGCAGATTACGGCAGACCCAACAGGCCAGCGTGCGCGAGGCGATAACGTTCGTCGAGCGCGAGCGTCTGTTCGGCATGGGATGCGGCTTGGTCGATATGTTGCTGTTGGCATCTACCATGATGACGCCCGGAGTTGAGTTTTGGACGCTCGATAAGCGGCTGTCCACGTTGGCAAAGCGATTCGGCGTGATGTACCGCCCTGCCCTGCACTGATTGACTTACCCTCAAATAAAAGCAAGCTGCGGCGATGCGCCTGTTTGCGCGGAGAAGCGGCCCATGACGGCGGCATCGGCGAAGCCGTCGGCGCGAAGCGCGGCCAGAACTTGATCGGCTTCTTGTTGGCTACAGGCGATGAGCAGGCCGCCGCTGGTTTGCGGGTCGGTGATGAGTTTTTGTTGCCATTCGGCCATGCCGGTAGACAAGCGGATTGATTCGCCATAGCTCGCCCAGTTGCGGGCGGAAGCGCCGGTGGCGATTCCGGCTTTGACATGGGTAACGGCTTCTTCGATCAGCGGCAGGTTAGCGAAATCAACCGCGCAGTCGAGTTGCGAGCCGCGGCAAATTTCGAGCAGATGACCGGCCAGACCAAAGCCGGTAACGTCGGTCAGGGCATGCACGCCGGACATGGTCGCGAGGCGCGTGCCGGTGGTGTTGAGTTTGGTTGTCCAGCGCAGCATTTCGCTATAACCGGCGGGCGAGAGCAGGTCTTTTTTCAGCGCGGCGGAAAGGATGCCGATGCCCAGCGGTTTGCTGAGGATCAACACATCACCGGCACAGGCGCCTTTGTTGGTTTTGACTTCATCGGGATGCACGAGGCCGATGGCGGCCAGCCCGTAGATGGGTTCGGGCGCGTCGATCGAATGACCGCCGGCAATCGGTATACCCGCCTCGGCGCAGATGGCCGCGCCACCGGCGAGAATGGCCCGCATCACATCCTCGGATAATTTGGCGATGGGCATACCGACGATGGCCAGCGCGAAAATGGGCCGCCCGCCCATGGCGTAAACATCGGAGAGCGCGTTGGCGGCGGCGATGCGACCGAAATCACGCGGGTCGTCGACAATGGGCGTGAAGAAATCGGTGGTGGCGACAATGGCTTGCGATTCGCTGACGCGATAGACGGCGGCATCATCGGCGGTTTCCAGCCCGACCAGCAAATCTGCGGGCAACGCCTTCATGGGCGATTCGGCGATAATGCGCGACAGCACGGTCGGCGCGAGCTTGCAGCCGCAACCGCCGCCGTGGCTGAGTTGAGTCAGTTTGATTTTTTCCATGGGAGTCGCAGTGGCGGAACAGTCTCCAAAAGGGGTGGCAAAGGTAGCACAGTTGGCGGAGTTTGACGCGATCATCGACGCCCGCTCGCCCGCCGAGTACGCCGAGGATCATCTGCCGGACGCCATCAACTGCCCCGTTCTGGACGACGAGGAACGCGCCCGCGTCGGCACGATTTACAAACAGGTTTCGCCCTTCGAGGCCCGCAAGATCGGCGCGCCGCTGGTAGCGAAAAATATCGCCCGTCACATCGAAGCACACTTTCTCAATAAGCCGAAAAACTGGCGGCCCCTGATTTATTGCTGGCGCGGCGGCAAGCGCAGCGGCGCTTTCCAGCACATCCTGCGCGAAATCGGCTGGGACGCGCACCGGCTGGAAGGCGGCTACAAGGCGTGGCGGCAATGGCTCGTCGCCGATCTGGCGGCCTTGCCCGCCTACTTCCGGTTTCGCGTCATTTCAGGCGCGACGGGCAGCGCGAAAAGCCGCATTCTCGACGCGCTGTCCACGCAGGGCGCGCAAATTCTGCATCTGGAAACCTTGGCCGCGCACAAAGGCTCAGTGCTCGGCAGCCTGCCCAATGAGCCGCAACCTTCGCAAAAAGCCTTTGAGACGAGACTTCATCAGGCGCTCGGCAAACTCGCGCCCGAACGTCCGGTGTATGTGGAAGCCGAAAGCCGCCGCATCGGTACGGTGCAAATCCCCGATGCCTTGCTCACCGCGATTCGCGCCGCGCCTTGCGTGTGCATTGAAGCGACGCTACCCGCCCGCGTCGATTTTTTGCTGCGCGACTACGCCTATTTTCTCGCCGACCCGCGCTGGCTCGCCGAAAAGCTCGGCCACCTGCGCGGCCTGCAAAGCAATGAAACACTGACGCGCTGGCTGAGCCTGATCGAAACCGGCGAATTCCGCGTTCTGGTCACCGAGCTGCTGGAACAACACTACGACCCGCTCTACCAACGCTCACAAGCGAAGAACTACCGCGACTACGCAGACGCTCGCACGATGCCTGCGGACACGCTTGATGAAGCGGGGATTGAGGAACTGGCAAAGCGCATTCTGGCGAGGTAATGGCTTGAAACTTTACTTGGCACGGCTGCGCGGCATGAAAGATGTTGCTTGTTCCCTAGGCTCCGACATTGAAGCAAGCGACTCGGCAACGAAACTCACCGGAAGATCAGGGTTGTCATGCATGGCTTGGTTTACCCTTGCTTCAGTTGTGTCCGCAGCGTTTCCGCTTTGGTCAAGCAGGTGCGCGGCCGAGCGCCAAGCGTGATAGGTGATTCGATGCAGCCGCCGCGCGGCGTCGATTTGCGCGAAGGCCTTGGCGGCGGTGAGTTTGCCGGGGGCAACCGCGGCGAGCGTCGCGGCGCGATGACCGCGCTGCATGGCGTCGAGTTCCTGCGCGGCGCGTTCAAGCTGGGCAAGCAGTGTGTCGATCCCGGGGGAAATGGTTCGATTGATCGGTTGCACCCGTTCGGTAAACGCGGATTCCACGGTAATTGATGCGCCTATTGTCTGCGTCGCCTGCATGGCCCGGCGGCAAAGCGCGGCAATGCGCAGATCATCGGGGGCGGCCTGCCCCGCCAGTCCGCCTTCGGCCAGGATTTCCACGAGCCGCGAAGTATGGTCGAGCGCGTGCAGCGTGTTGGTCATGCGCAGCCGCTCGGCCTCGGTCTTGGGCGGCTCTTTCAATCCTGAGAGGAAATCCCGCGTCTTGGCGAGCGTGGCGGCTGCGGTCGCGGTGTACTGCGCCCTGTGACCGGCACCGGCCGATAGCGCAGCGGTGACCGAAGCAGCGGTTGTCTTGAGAACTTCCGCCACAACACGACGCGCGGCTTCGACCGCGATGACCGGATTGACGAGCGCGCTCGGGTCGAGCACGCGTTCGAGCGCCGTCTCTTTGGGAGGCAGAATGCGCTCGACGACGCGGGTGAACCACTGCGCCGCCGGTAGAAGCACCGCGACCCCGACGACGTTGTAGGCCGTATGGTAGGCGGCGAGGAGCGTCGTGCCGTCGATGGACGCAGCGAGGCTTCTCATCGCCGCCGCCGTGAACGGAAATGCGGCGAAGGCGATGGACGCCGCGATGACTTTGAACAGCACATAGGCAAGGGCAAGACGCTTGGCCGTCGTGCTGGCACCGATGGCGGCCATCGCGGAACTTGTCGCCGTGCCGATATTCTGGCCGATGATGAGCGCCGCGCCTTGCTCCAAACTCACCGCGCCGGCGTAGAAAGCCGAGATGGTAACGGCAGTGGCAGCGGTCGAGGACTGCATGAGCGCCGTCGTCGCCAAGCCGATGGCAATCAGGAACGCGAGGTTGAGGGATCCCGCAATCCAGTCGACATCCGGCATACCGAGTACTGCGGGCAGGTCGGAGGGACGTATGCTCTCGGCAAGACCGCCCATGCCCTGCTGAAGAATCGTGAGGCCGTAGAGCACGAGCGCGAGACCGGCAAGCGCGCCGCCTGCCGCCGCGACCCGCTCTTTGCCCAGGAGCTTGGCCAGAGCGCCGATGAAAATCATCGGAAGCGCATAGGCCGCCAGCGAGATTCTCACGCCGATCAGCGCGACAAGCCAAGCCGTGCCCGTCGTGCCGACATTGGCGCCGAACACCAGACCCAGCCCCTGCGTAAAGGTCAGCAGACCGGCGCTGACCAAGCCGATGGTGGTCATCGTCACCGCGCTCGACGATTGCACCAGCAGCGTGATGATCGCACCCCAGAACGCGCCCGAACTCGGCGTGGCCGCCGCCTTGCCGAGAACAGCGCGCAGCGCCGATCCCGCCATCGCCTTCAGGCCATCGGTCATAACGGACATGCCGAGCAGAAAAAGCCCGACGCCGCCGAGAACAGCAATAAGGGTCGTCATGGTTCAGGCGATGAAGCGGATTGCGATGTGTTAGCCATGGTCTATCATAACCTGCGCATATAATTTTTATACTGCCTTTCCGCGCGATTTTCCGTGTCGACAGGTGGCGGAACAGACCCATTCGGTGCTATCCTTTGCTGCGTCGCAACAAGCGACAAGAAAAAAGATTATTGGTCACAAGCCGGGAATGAAAAAATGAAAAGCGAGCGTCACTACCTCACCTCGATTCTTGAGCCGAAATCGGTCGCGATTATCGGCGCATCGGAAACGCCGGGCTCAATCGGCGAAACCTTGGCCCGCAACATGCTCGACAGCGCGTTCAAGGGCAAATATTTCTTCGTCAATCCCGAGCATGAGCAAATCTTCGGCCAGCCGAGTTACGCCTCGATAGAAGCGGTGCCGCACCGGGTCGACGTAGCCGTGGTCTGCACGCGCGCCGAAACTGTCCCCGGCATCATCGACGCTTGCGGCCGCGCTGGCGCGCGGGCTGCCATCGTGCTTTCCGGCGGCTTTGCGGAAACCGGATCGCGCGGCGCCAAGCTCGAACGCGCCGTGATCGAAAACGCGCAGCGTCATCGCCTCCGCCTGCTTGGGCCAAATTGTCTGGGTATCCTCCGGCCATCGGCGGGAATCAATCTGGCATTCGCCCGCGCCAATGCCAAGCCGGGCACCATCGGCCTGATCTCGCAATCGGGCGCGCTGTGTTCAGCCATTCTCGATTGGGCCATGCCCAAGAGTGTCGGCTTCTCGACTGTGGTTTCGCTCGGTTCCGAAAGCGATGTCGATTTCGGCGAGATTTTGGAGTTCATGGTCGCCGATCCCAAGACGGAAAACATTTTCCTCTATATCGAGGGGATCAAAAATTCCCGCCGCTTCATGAGCGCGCTGCGCGCCGCCGCGCGTTGCAAGCCGGTGCTGCTGATCAAGGTCGGCAAGCACCCGCAAGGCGAACGCGCAATACGCTCGCATTCGGGCGCCATCGTCGGCGACGATGATGTTTTCGACGCCGCGGTGCGCCGCGCCGGCGTGGTGCGTCTGCGCTCGGTCGGCCAGATGTACGCCACCGCCGAAGCGCTCTTTTCCCATTTCCGTCCACGCGGAAACCGCTTGGCCATCATCACCAACGGCGGCGGCCCCGGCGTCATGGCCGCCGACCACTGTTGCGACATCGGCATTCCGCTGGCAACGCCGTCGGACGCCACCATCGTCAAGCTGGATGAGGCGATGCCGCCCTACTGGTCGAAGGCCAACCCAATCGACATCATCGGCGACGCGACGCCGGAACGATACGCCTCGGCTTTGCAAATCTGCCTCGACGACGATCAGATCGACGGTGTGCTGGTCATCCTGACGCCGCAGGCCATGACCGACCCAACTCAGGCCGCCCGCGTGGTGATCGAAGCGACGCGCAAGAACGACAAGCCGGTCGTGACCTGCTGGATGGGCGAGGAACAGGTGCGCGAAGCCCGCCTGCTGTTCAGGGGCGCAGGCATCCCGACCTTCCGCACGCCGGAACCGGCAGTCGATTTGTTCTCCCACATCTCGGCCTACTACCGGAACCAGCGGCTGCTGATGGAAACACCGGCTTCAATTTCCGATCAAGCGGCCCCGCGTCTGGAATCGGCGCGTCTGCTCATCGAGACGGCGCTGTCCGAAGGCCGCAAGGTGCTCAACGAAATGGAATCGAAGGCGCTGCTGTCGGCCTTCCGCATCCCGATTGCGCAAACCGTCATCGCCCATTCCCCTGCGGAAGCGATGGTGCTGGCCGAAGAAATGGGCCTGCCCGTGGTGATGAAAATTGACTCGCCGCAAATCACCCGCAAGAAGTCGGATTCCGGCGGCGTGCGTCTCAACCTGCGCTCAATCGCCGCCGTGCGCGATTCTTACAACGCCATCATTGAGGAAGTCCGCAAGAACCGTCCTGACGCGACCATCTACGGCGTCGCCATCGAGCCGATGATCCAGAAAGCGAACGGGCGTGAATTGATGGTCGGCATGATGCGCGACCGCGTGTTCGGGCCGACGATTCTGGTCGGTCCCGGCGGCGTCGGCGCCGACCCGACCGGCAAGGATCGCGCCGTTGCCTTGCCGCCGCTCAACCCCTTCCTCATCGCCGACATGCTGGCATCGACGCGCACCTCCGCCAGACTGGGCGCTTTCCGCAACATGCCGCCCGTCAATATCGAGGCGCTCGAATCGGTGTTGCTGCGCGTCTCGGAAATGGTCTGCGAACTGCCGTGGATCAGCGAATTGCACATCAATCCATTGATTGTCGACGAGCACGGCGCTGTCGCGGTCGACGCCAGCATTTCGATTGAACAGTTGCCACTGACCGCGGGCCGCTACGACCACATGGCGATCCACCCGTACCCGTCGCATCTGGCGATGAGCTACCAGACCAACGAAGGCCAGACGATCCGTATTCGTCCGATTAAACCCGAAGACGCGGATACCGAACAGGCCTTCGTCCTCAGCCTCACGCCGGAAACGCGGTACTACCGGTTCATGAACACCATCCGCGAACTCTCGCTCGCGCAACTGATTCGCCTGACCCAGATCGACTACGATCGGGAAATGGCCTTCATCGCGCTGACGGAAATCGACGGCAAGGAAACCCAAATCGGTGTGGCGCGTTACGCCACCAACCCGGATGGCGAGTCGTGCGAGTTCGCCATCGTCGTCTCCGACCAGTGGCAGGGCAAGGGTGTCGCCCGCCGCCTGATGGGCATTCTGATCGACTCGGCGCGGGCCGGCGGCTTGAAGTACATGAACGGCGACTTCCTCTCGGAAAACACGCGCATGTTGCGCTTCGTCGCCAATCTCGGCTTCGTCCTCTCGCCCCACCCCGAAGACTCCGGCCTCAAGCGCGGCGTACTGATACTCGACT
>JAISPO010000123.1 GCA_031274855.1 Zoogloeaceae bacterium
ATCCGCGTCTGGCCCGATCCGAAATATTTTGATTCGCCGAAAGTGCCGCAGGCGGAGCTGGAACGGCTGCTGCGCTCGAAGGCGGTGCTGCTGCCTGGCGTGGCTGTCATGCTCGGCATTGAGCAGGCAGATGGCAACATTCTCTCGAAAACATGGCGCTACCCCGAAGGACTGGCTGGCTATCTGGCCGAGCTTGCCGCAGGGCAGGAGGCGGTCGCGCCCATCTACGCCGCCGAGCAATACGCCAGCGGCGATGATGAATCTTTCGCTGAGGGCGAAGGCGCGGCCTGGGCGCTGGGCTGGTTTCCCGAGGCGCTGCCTGCCGAGTCTTACGTCAATCTCATCCCGACCGTCGCTGGCGGTACGCATGAATCCGGCTTGCGCGCCGGTGTTTTTGAGGCGGTCAAAAGTTTCATCGAGCATCACGCGCTGCTGCCACGCGGCGTCAAGCTGCAACAGGAGGATGTTTGCGGCAGGATGGCTTTCGTGCTTTCGGCGCGCATTCTCGATCCGCAGTTTCAGGGGCAGGTGAAGGAAAAACTCAATTCGCGCGAGGCGGTAAAGCTGGTCGGCGGCATGGTGCGCGATCCGCTGGAAATCTGGCTGAACGCGCATGTCGACGCCGGTAAAGCCATTGCCGAATTGTCGATCCGGCAGGCGCTGGCGCGGCAGAAGAACGCGCAGAAGGTCGAGAAAAAGAAGCAGTCGGGCGTCGCAGTGCTGCCCGGCAAGCTCACCGATTGCGAATCGACCGACATTGCCGAAAACGAACTTTTTCTTGTCGAGGGCGATTCCGCCGGAGGCTCGGCGAAGATGGCCCGCGACAAGGAAACTCAAGCCATCCTGCCCCTGCGCGGCAAGGTGCAAAACGCTTGGGAGATCGAAGCCGGACGGCTTTTCGCCAACGCTGAAATTCACGACATCGCCGTCGCGCTCGGCGTCGACCCGCATGGGCCGGACGATCAGCCCGATCTTGGCAATCTGCGTTACGGAAAAGTCATCATCATGTCGGATGCCGATGTGGATGGCGCGCATATCCAGACGCTGCTGCTCACGCTGTTCTATCGCCACTTTCCGGCGCTGATCCGGCGCGGCCATGTTTTCATCGCTCAGCCGCCGCTTTATCGCGTCGACGTACCGGCGCAGGGCAAGAAAAAACCGGCCAAGCGGCTCTACGCGCTCGACGAAGGCGAACTGGCGGCGATCAAGGACAGGCTCGCCAAGGAAGGTTTGCCGCCGGAGAAAATCGAAGTGGGCCGCTTCAAGGGCTTGGGCGAAATGAATCCCGAACAGTTGCGCGAAACGGCGATGGCGTCGGCGACGCGGCGCGTGCTGCCCGTCATCGAACGCAGCGGCGAAGGCGCGCGTGATGAAACGCTGAAACTTTTTAATCTCCTGATGGGCAAGGGCGAGGCCGCAGGCCGCCGCGTCTGGATGGAAAGCAAGGGCCACTTGGCCGAGGCGGATGTATGACCCCGCAAGACCGCGACACTCCCGATCTTTTCCAGCCGCCGCCCGCCGCGCCGGTACCGGCTTTTGACGACGGCAACGCGCTGCCGCTCGACCGCTACGCCGAGCAGGCTTACCTCGCCTACGCGATGAGCGTGGTGCGCTCGCGCGCGCTGCCGCAGGTGGAAGACGGCCTCAAGCCCGTGCAGCGCCGCATTCTCTACGCGATGAACGAGATGCGGCTGGCGGCCACGGCCAAGCATGTGAAATCGGCCCGCGTGGTCGGCGATGTCATCGGCAAATATCACCCGCATGGCGACTCCAGCGTATATGACGCGATGGTGCGCGTCGCGCAGGATTTTTCGCTGCGTTATCCGCTGGTCGATGGTCAGGGCAACTTCGGTTCGCGCGATGGCGATGGCGCGGCGGCCATGCGCTACACCGAGTGCCGCCTGACGCCGATTGCCGAATTGCTGCTTGCCGAACTCGACCGCGGCACGGTGGCTTTCGCCGCCAACTACGACGGCACCATGCGCGAGCCGCAACTGCTGCCGGCCCGCCTGCCCTTCGCGCTACTCAACGGCGCGACCGGCATCGCCGTCGGCATGGCGACCGAAATTCCGCCGCACAACCTGCGCGAAGTCGCGGAAGCGGTGAAACTGCTGATTCGCAAACCCGCAGCAACGCTGGCCGAAGTGCTGCTGCTCCTGCCCGCGCCGGACTTCCCGGGCGGCGGCCAAATCATCTCCGCGCCCGAGGATATTCACGCGGCCTACGCGACCGGTCGCGGTTCACTGCGGATGCGCGCGCGCTGGCGCATTGAAGACCTCGCTCGCGGCCAATGGCGGGTGGTTATCGAACAACTGCCGCATGGCGTATCGACCGCGCAGGTACTTTCCGAAATTGAGGCCATCACCAATCCGCAACCGCGCGCGGGTAAAAAAGATGTCTCGCAGGATCAGAAAAATCTCAAGCAGTTGCTGCTTGGCGTGCTCGATTCGGTACGCGATGAATCCAACGAGAAAGCGCCGGTGCGCATTGTGCTGGAACCGCGCACCGCCAAAATTCCGCAAAATGAATTCATGGCCGCGCTGTTGGCGCACACCAGCCTCGAAGCCAACGCGCCGGTCAACCTGACCATGATCGGCTGCGATGGCCGCCCCGCGCAAAAGCCGCTGCTGACGATACTGCACGAGTGGATCGCCTTCCGTCATCAGACCATCGAGCGACGCTCCGCGCATCGCCTCGATGAAGTGCAGCGCCGCCTGCACATTCTCGATGGCCGCTTGGCGGTGTTCCTGCAAATCGACAAAGTAATCCGCTGCATCCGCGAATCCGACGAGCCAAAGGCCGACCTGATCGCCAAATTCAAACTCACCGAACTTCAGGCCGAGGACATCCTCGAAATCCGCCTGCGCCAACTGGCGCGGCTGGAAGACATCAAGATCGAAAAAGAACGCGCCGCGCTGCGCGAAGAAGAAACGGAGTTGCGCAAAATTCTCGGCGACCGCAAGGAACTGACCAAGCTGGTCGTCAAGGAAATCACCGAGGACGCCAAAAAATTCGGCGACGACCGCCGCACGCTGATCGAAGCCGAAA
>JAISPO010000178.1 GCA_031274855.1 Zoogloeaceae bacterium
GCCGTTTCATTCTTGCCGTTAAAGCGCGTTACGCTGAACTCATTGGGACGAAAGCCGCCAGCGACGATCTCGCCCTTCGAGACATTGGTCATCTGCACCGGTTTGAGCAGCCAAAAAATACCAGTGGTTTCCATGTGGCTGCGCATGGCATAACGCACGCCATCGTGACGCAGCTCCTGAATCGAACTGCCGACCTGTACACCGCCCTCGCCATAGCTCACGCGATAGGTGATGCGCGCGTAACCGGGCAGCGGCAGCGAATCCGGCGCGGCCAGCGCGAGCGAATGTCCGGCGAAGAACAACGCCAGCGCAATCAGAAAAGAGTGGATGCGCTTCATGCCGCTGGCGCGATCAGCGCCCCGCTTGCTTGCGTCTCGCCGTCCAGTTGCACGCGGCCATCGACGAGGCGCAAGCGGCCTTCGAGAAACCAGCGCACGGCACGCGGGTAGATCACATGCTCCTGCGCCAACACACGCGCAGCCAGCGTTTCGGCTGAATCATCCGGCAGCACCGGCACCGCCGCCTGAATGACGATGGGGCCGTCATCGAGGACAGGCGTGACGAAATGCACCGTCGCACCGTGCAATTTGACACCGGCGGCCAGCGCCGCTTCATGGGTGCAAAGGCCGGGGAAACAAGGCAGCAGCGAGGGATGAATGTTGAACATCCGCCCCTGATAGCGGCGCACGAAGCTTTCGCCGAGCACACGCATGAAACCGGCCAGCACCACCAGATCGGGCGCGTGGCGGTCGATCTCGGCGGCCAAGGCAGCATCGAAAGCGGCGCGATCCGCAAAGGCCCTGTGGTCGAGCGCAACCGTCGTAATGCCACGCGCCGCCGCATGGGCCAGACCCGCGGCATCGGGCCGGTTGCTGATGACAGCAGCACACTGGCCGGACAAGCCCGCCGCGAAAATGGCTTCCATGTTGCTGCCGCGGCCGGAAATGAGAATAACGTAACGCTTCATATCAAGTCCTCCCGTTCAGCCAACCGCGCCCGTAGCCAGCCGATGGCGATGGGCAGCAGGGAAACGGCGATGATGCCGAGGATGACGAAAGATAAATTGTTTTTCACCACCGGCAGGTTGCCGAACCAGTAACCAGCCAGCGTGAGCAAGAACACCCAGAGCAACGCGCCCATGAAGTCGAACAGAAAATAATGCAGGTAGGTCATGCGCGCCACGCCCGCGACGAAAGGCGCGAAAGTACGCACCAGCGGGATGAAACGCGCGATCATCATCATCTGGCCGCCCCAGCGCTCGTAGAAATCATGCGCCTTGTCGTAGGCCGCGCGGTTGAAGAAACGCGGCGCGGCTTCGCCCCAGCGCAACACCTTGAGGCCGAACCAGCGGCCTATCCAGTAATTGACGTTATCGCCCAGCACCGCTGCCGAGAGCAACACCGCAATCAACACGCTGATATCGACCGCCCCGCCGCCAACGCCTTCGGCGGCCAGCGCGCCGGCCACGAACAGCAGCGAATCGCCGGGCAGGAAGGGCGTCACCACCAAGCCGGTTTCGCAGAAAATGATGGCGAACAGGATGGCGTAAATCCAGACGCCATACTCGGCCACCAGCACCGCCAGGTGCTTGTCGAGGTGCAAAATGATATCGAGAAACTGACTGAGAATTTCCATAGACTGCGTAGTTTACCCGACCGCCCCTATAATCTTCCGATGCTGCGCATTCACCCCCTGCCCGACCTGTTAATCAGCCAGATCGCCGCCGGCGAAGTCGTCGAGCGTCCGGCCTCGGTGCTCAAGGAGCTGATCGAGAACAGTCTGGACGCTGGCGCCACCCGTATCGACGTGCAACTGGAAGAGGGCGGCGTCAAGCTGATGCGCGTCGCCGACGACGGTGGCGGCATTGAAGCCGACGATTTGCCGCTCGCCCTCTCCCGCCATGCCACCAGCAAAATCGCCACGCTCGACGATCTGGAGCAGGTCGCCACCTACGGCTTTCGCGGCGAGGGGCTGGCTTCCATCGCTGCCGTCGCCCGCGTCACACTCATCAGCCGCACCCGCGCCGCGCCCCACGCCTGGAAAATCACCCAGAGCGACACGTCGTTGACTCCGGCGGCGCTCGAATGCGGCACTGTGGTTGAAGTGCGCGATCTCTACTTCAACACACCGGCGCGGCGCAAATTCCTGAAATCGGAAAGCACTGAAGCCGCTCACTGCGAGGAAGTGTTGACGCGCATGGCGCTGGCCCGCCCCGATGTCGCTTTCAGTCTGACGCATAACCGCGCGGTGAAAAAGCGGCTGGCCGCCGCCGATCTCGACCGGCGCGTGCGCGACCTGCTCGGCGAGGATTTCCCTGCCCATGCCCGCCGCGTCGAAGTCGAGGCCGGGCCGCTCAAGCTGACGGGGCTTGCCGCCCTGCCCGCCTATTCGCGCGCTTCGCGCGACGAGCAATATTTCTACGTCAATGGCCGCTTCGTGCGCGACAAACTGCTCGCTCACGCCGCCCGCGAAGCCTATGCCGACGTGCTGCACAACGCCCGCCATCCGGCCTATGTGCTGTTCCTGACGCTCAATCCCGCCGCCGTCGACGTCAACGTGCATCCGGCCAAGATTGAAGTGAGATTCCGCGATTCTCGCGGCGTGCATCAATTCGTTTTTCACGCGCTGACCCGCGCCCTTGCCCAGCCGGTTGCGCAAGCGATCACGATGCCTCCGGCGACGCATTCCACCTTCACGCGGCAGTTTCAACAAACGCTGGCTGTCGAGGAGCCGCGTGCCGCCACCGCCGCCTACCTCGAGTTCGCCAAGCAGGCTTACCGCGAGCCGGACGAGCCGCCACCCGCCGCGCAGCCGCTCGGCTACGCGATTTCCCAGTTGCACGGCCTTTATGTGCTGGCGCAAAACGAGACCGGATTGATTCTGGTCGATCAACATGCCGCCCATGAACGCATCCTTTACGAACGGCTCAAGCAGCAGGCCGAAACCGGCACGCCGCCCACGCAGGCGCTGCTGGTGCCTGCCGTAATCGAAGTCAGCGAAAAGGATGTCGCCACCGCCGAGGAGCAAACCGAGGCATTGGCCGCGCTCGGTTTCGAGGTATCCGCCGGCAGCCCGCGCCAACTCGTCTTGCGCGCCGTACCTGCGCTGCTGTCCGGCGGCGATGTGGCCGCGCTGCTGCGCGCCCTGCTCGCCGAACTCGCCGAGCATCCGGCCAGCCGCGTGGTCGAAGCGCGGCGTAACGAATTGCTGGCGACCCTGGCCTGCCACGGCGCCGTGCGCGGCAAGCGCAACCTGACGCTGCCCGAAATGAACGCGCTGCTGCGCGAAATGGAAGCCACTGAACGCGCCGACCAGTGCAACCATGGTCGACCGACTTGGCGGCAAATGAGCCTCGCCGAAATCGACGCGCTGTTCATGCGCGGCAAATGAAACCGCTGCCTCCGGCCATCCTGCTCATGGGGCCGACCGCCAGCGGCAAAACCGCGCTGGCCTGCGCCATTGCCGACCGCCTGCCGGTCGAACTCATCAGCGTCGACTCCGCGCAAGTGTTCCGCGACATGGACATCGGTACCGCCAAACCCGATGCCGTCACGCTCGCCCGTTACCCGCACCGGCTCATCAATCTCATCTCGCCCGAAGCCCGCTACTCGGCAGCCCGTTTCCGCGACGACGCGCTGACGGCGATGGCGGAAATCACCGCTGCCGGTCGCGTGCCGCTGCTGGTTGGCGGCACCATGCTCTACTTCAAGGCACTGCGTGAAGGGCTGGCCGGCCTGCCCGACGCCGACCCGGCGCTACGCGCCCAAATCGACGCCGAAGCCGCGCGGCTTGGCTGGCCCGCGCTGCACCAGCAACTCGCGCAACTCGACCCTGCAACCGCCGCCCGTCTCGCGCCCAACGACGCGCAACGCATTCAGCGCGCGCTCGAAGTCGTGCGCCTGACCGGAAAACCGCTGGCTGACTATCTGACCGCGCATCAAAGCGAGCCGCTTCCCTACCGGCTATTGCCGCTGGCGCTGCTGCCCACCGACCGCGCCACGCTGCACGCGCGCATCGCTCAACGCTTCGACGCCATGCTCGCCGCCGGACTGGTCGCCGAAGTCGAACAACTACGCGCGAAATATCAACTCGACGCCAACCTGCCCTCGATGCGCTGCGTCGGCTACCGGCAAACCTGGGAAATGCTCGAAGGCCAACTCCCCCGCGCCGAATTGCGCGACCGCGGCATTTTCGCCACCCGCCAATTCGCCAAACGCCAAATCACCTGGCTACGCTCAATGCCCGATCTCGTCACCCTCGACCCGTTCAATCCGGCAGTCACGGAACAGACATTGAAGCTCGTCGCGGAACTCCTGTAGCCCATTCAATTTCCAATAAAAGCTGCCACAACTTGTGCGAAGCAGCATTTTCTGTGGCAAGGACTTGAAAACCTATGCTTATATCCCTATAATTCGAATTGCTGCATTGCAGCAAAGGAGAACCGTCATGAACAAACCCACCTTTGCCAAGGCGCCGAAGATTCTGCCGTGGCTGGCCCACAAAGCCGGCATCGACAGTCATCGCGCCGAAACGCTCTGGCATACCGCGCTACGGTATGCCGCCCTTGCCCACGCGCCCGATGCCCCTGAGTATTGGCCGGCGGCAATGGATCGCCTGCTTGATCTGCTGGCGGCGGAATCGCGCCGCGAAGATTTGGCCTCTTTCGGCTGGCACCCCTGGGCACACAGTCTGGCTGGATTCCGGGCACCACACATAATGCCTCGATGAAATAGCGCTGGCCTCAACGCGCGTCTGGCGTATCGCTGGCCGGTACAGCCAACCGCCCTTGGCCCACTAACCCCATCACCATCCAACCCTCTTTGCTTAAACCGAATTTCGTCCTGATCGGCGTCCTCCCCCTGATCCTGCGGCGGTTAGCGGAGCAGGATGCAGGGAAATGGATGGAAAATGCACGCAATTAAACCGAAATTACTCTAACTGCCAAGACTCTTCGCTGACTTTGGCCGGAAGGCTTGCACGACTGCCGGATCGGTTTCGATGCAAGGGCCGCCGATCAACTCGAGGCAGTAGGGGACTGCCGCGAAAATGCCGTCGAGCGTTTCTTTGATGGCTTTCGGTTGGCCGGGCAGATTGAGGATCAGCGTCTTGCCGCGAATGGCGCCGACCTGGCGGGAGAGGATGGCGGTCGGCACATATTTGAGGCTCACGGCGCGCATTTGTTCGCCGAAGCCGGGCATGATTTTGTCGGCAACGGCGAGCGTGGCTTCGGGAGTGGTATCGCGCGGCGCGGGGCCGGTGCCGCCGGTGGTCAAAACCAGATGGCAACCGGCTTGATCGCAGAGTTCAATCAACGTGGCTTCGATGATGGTCTGCTCGTCGGGAATCAGCCGCGTTTCCATGCGCCAGGGGCTTTGCAGCGCCGCCGCAAACCAGTCCTTGAGCGCCGGAATGCCCTTGTCCTCATAAACGCCGCCTGCTGCGCGGTCGGAGATCGACACGAGGCCGAGCACCAGTTCTTCAGTCATTGCTTTGCTCCTCAAGCTCGCGCAGGACGCGGAACAGTTCACGATAGGCGCGCGGCGGTTTGCTTTCCTCTTTTTCCTTGAGCGCGTTGCGGCGCAACTGTCGCAGGTGTTGAAAGTCGGCGGCGGGGGCGCGTTGCGCGATTTCGTTCAACACGCCTTCATCTTCCAGAAAACGTTCGCGCAGGCGTTCGAGCGCGTGCAGGCGGGCGTTGGCGATGGCCGAAACGCCGTCGATTTCGTCAATGGCCGCCTGAATCGGCGCAGGATCAATGTTGCGCATCAGCTTGCCGATGTACTGCAACTGCCGCCG
>JAISPO010000044.1 GCA_031274855.1 Zoogloeaceae bacterium
GCGACTTCTTCTTCCAGCCTTTGCAGCAGGCTGACAATCCAGCGGTCGGCGGGGGAGTGTTCGAGCGGCAGGCTTGCGTCGAGACCAACATCCTTGCCTTCGCAATTCATCAGCATGAAACGCGTAGCGTTCCACAGCTTGTTGCAGAAGTTGCGATAGCCTTCGCAACGCTGCATGTCGAATTTGATGTCGCGGCCTGGCGAGGCGAGCGAGGCGAAGGTGAAGCGCAGCGCGTCGGTGCCGAAGCCCGGAATGCCGTTGGGATATTCCTTGCGGGTGCGCTTTTCGATTTGCTCGGCCTGCTTGGGATTCATCAGGCCGCTGGTGCGTTTTTTAATCAGATCATCCAGCGCGATGCCGTCGATCAGGTCAATCGGATCAAGAACATTGCCCTTGGATTTCGACATCTTCTGGCCTTCGGCGTCGCGGATCAGGCCGTGCACATAGACATCGCGGAAGGGAATTTTGCCGGTGATGTGCTTGGTCATCATCACCATGCGCGCCACCCAGAAGAAAATGATGTCGAAGCCGGTGACGAGTACTGAGGAAGGCAGGTAGAGATCGAGCGCGGCGTTCGATTTCGCTGGCCATTCGGGTGTCCAGTCCAGCGTCGAGAACGGCCACAGCGCAGAGGAATACCAGGTGTCGAGCACGTCGGCATCGCGGGTCAGGCCGCCGGTGTAACCGTCGGCCTTGGCTTGCGCTTGCGCCTCGGCCTCGTCGTGGGCGACGTAGCAGCGGCCATCGTCGGCGTACCACGCGGGAATCTGGTGGCCCCACCAGAGTTGCCGCGAAATGCACCAGTCCTGAATATTGTTGAGCCACTGGTTGTAGGTGTTAACCCAGTTTTCGGGCACGAAACGAATCTCGCCGGAAGCGACGCATTCGAGCGCCTTGCCAGCGATGCTCTTGCCGTCGGCAGCGGGCTTACTCATGGCGACGAACCACTGATCGGTGAGCATCGGTTCGATGACGGCATGGGTGCGGTCGCCGCGCGGCACCATCAGTTTGTGCGGCTTGACGGAAATGAGCAGGCCCTGCGCTTCCAGATCGGCAACGATTTTTTTCCGCGCTTCGTAGCGGTCCATGCCGCGATAGCTTGCCGCGCCATGTTCGTTGATCCGCGCGTCGAGCGTGAAAATGCCGATGGGCGTCAGTTGATGGCGATGACCGATTTGCCAGTCGTTGAAATCATGCGCCGGTGTGATTTTGACGCAGCCGGTGCCGAATTCCTTGTCGACATAGGCGTCGGCAATGATCGGAATTGTGCGGCCGGTGAGCGGCAGCACCACATGTTTGCCAACCAGATGCCGGTAACGCTCATCTTCTGGATTCACGGCCACGGCGACGTCGCCGAGCATGGTTTCGGGGCGCGTAGTGGCAACGGTCAAAGCGCCACCGCCTTCGGCGAACGGATATTGGATTTCCCACATGAAGCCGTCTTCTTCGGCGCTGACGACTTCAAGATCGGAAACGGCGGTGAGCAGCTTGGGATCCCAGTTCACCAGCCGCTTGCCGCGATAAATCAAGCCCTCTTTGTAGAGGCGGACGAAAGTTTCAGTGACGATTTTCGACAGGCCCGCGTCCATCGTGAAACGCTCGCGGCTCCAGTCGGGGGAAGTGCCGAGCCTGCGCATTTGGCGCGTGATGGTGCCGCCGGAATAGGCTTTCCATGCCCAGACTTTTTCGAGAAACTGCTCGCGGCCAAGCTCGTGACGCGAAATGCCTTGCGCGTCGAGTTGGCGCTCGACGACGATTTGGGTGGCAATGCCGGCGTGATCGGTGCCGGGCTGCCAGAGGGTGTTGTCGCCGCGCATACGGTGGTAGCGCGTCAGCGCGTCCATCAGCGTCTGGTTGAAACCGTGGCCCATATGCAGCGTGCCGGTGACATTCGGCGGCGGCAGCAGAATACAGAAATTATCTTTTTTGGCGGTGTCGAGACCGGCGGCGAAGCAGCCGCCGTTTTCCCAGATCGGATACCAACGCTGCTCGATCTCGGCAGGTTCAAAACTTTTTGCGAGTTCCATGAGATGACGGGGGGGGGAATGTTTCCAGTGACTGAAGGGATGAAACGGCGGATTAGCGCGGCGGGACGCCTTTCGCTGATTGATTTTCCGCTTCGATGGCAAGTTGCAGCTTGGACATGAGTTTGAGGTGAACTTCGGCGGTAATCTGCGCGACCAACTGGTCGGCAAGGCCGTCGACAACGTGCGTGATGATATAGGGCAGTTGGGTGTCCAGCCAAGTGAGAACCTCCTTTTCCACTGCTTCGCGCTGTACGGAGAGGCGCTCAAGCATAAGCTCGTAAGCGAGTGTTTTGGCGCGTTCCTCAAGAACTCTTCCGGCCAAAGGCGCTGGGGCGGGCGATACTGCCGGAGCAGGCGATACTGCCGGAGCAGGCGATACTGTTGGAGCGGGCCGTGCCGCCGGAGCAGGCGCCACTGCCTGAGCGGGTCGCGCTGGCGGAGTAAACGTCACTGCCGAAGCAGGCCGTGCCGCCGGAGCGGGCGGTACTGCCGGAGCGGGCCGTGCTGCCGGAATGGTGGCGCTTGGCGATACGATGTCGGTCAGTACCGGCAACACGTCGTCGAACGGGTTGGAGAACGTGTGGCCCGTTGTCTGAGAACCGATAGTGGGAACTCGATGCCGCTGCATGAGCCGGTCGGCTTGGCTGAGTACATCCTTGTTGTCACTCATGTCAGACTCCTGTTGCGACGCTGCGCGCGTTGATGGCATAGCCGCGTTCGCGGTAGAACTTGAAGCGCTCGCGGGCCGGCAGGCGAACAGCGTCGGCGGTGCTGATGATCTCGATGACTTCTTCAAAACGCGAAAATTCAGGCGGCAGCTCGTTGGCCAAATTGAGCAGACAGCGATCATGCGGCAACTGATCGAGCTTGTCCGCCAGAACGACGGGGGTTTCGGCAGCCAGCGGCGATTCGGCATGGCAATGCGGGAAGAAGCCGGTCGCCGGTTGAGTCCAGAGCAGGCGATCCAGTTGCTCGGCCATCTGGCGTTCCGGCACGAAGACCACGACCGGCTGACGCCTGCGGCAAGCGCCGCGCAGCCATTCGGCCGCCGCGGCAACGCGGTCGGGGGCATCATGCAGGAATTCGATTTGTGTCACGGTTTAATGGCCGCGCGGGACATGAGAAAGTGGGCAAGCAAAGGCACGGGCCGCCCCGTCGAGCCTTTTTCCTTGCCGGAGCGGTAGGCGGTGCCGGCGATGTCCAAATGCGCCCACTCGAATTTTTTGGTGAAGCGCGACAGAAAACAGGCGCCGGTAATGGTGCCGCCGGTACGTCCGCCGATGTTGGCGATGTCGGCGAAATTGCTGTTCAGCAACTCTTGATAATCGTCCCAGAGCGGCAGCTGCCAAGCGCGGTCGTAGGCTTCCTGACCGGCATCGAGCAACTCGCGGGCGAGGCTGTCAGTGTTGGCGAGCAGGCCAGTGGCGACATTGCCCAGCGCGACGACGCAAGCGCCGGTGAGCGTGGCGACATCGATCACGCAGGCCGGATCGAAACGCTCAACATAAGTGAGCGCGTCGCAGAGAATCAGACGGCCTTCGGCATCAGTGTTGAGGATTTCCACCGTCTGGCCGGACATGGAGGTGACGATATCGCCGGGCTTGGTTGCGCCGCCGCCGGGCATGTTTTCGGTGGCGGGAATGACGGCGATGAGATTGATCGGCAGCTTCATGCCGGCGGCGGCCTTCATGGCCCCCAGCACGCTTGCCGCGCCCGACATGTCGAACTTCATTTCGTCCATTTCCGGCGCGGGTTTCAGCGAAATGCCGCCGGTATCGAAAGTGATGCCCTTGCCGACCAGAACGACGGGTTTTTCGCCAGCCTTGCCGCCGCTGTGCTTGAGGACGATGAATTTCGGCGGCTCGCGCGAGCCTTGGGCGACCGACAGCAGGGTATTCATGCCGAGCTTTTCCATGTCGGCGCGTTCCAGCACTTCGACATCGAAGCCGTGATCTCTCGCCAGCGTCTGCGCCTGTTCCGCCAGATAAGCCGGCGTGCACATATTGCTCGGCAGATTGGCCAGATCTTTCATCAGATTGACGCCCGCCGCGATGGCCTGACCCTGCATCAAGCCTTGCTCGGCAGGGGTTAAATGATTACGGCGCTCGACGCAGAAAGTCAGCTTGCGCAGCGGACGGCGCACATCCTCTTTTTTCGATTTGAGGCGGTCGAAGCGATAAAGAACTTCCAGCGCAACCATGACTGCCTGCCGGACGCGCCAAGCCACGTCGCGCTTTTTGACGGCCAGTTCGGTCAGATAGAGCGTGCCGTCGAAACCGCCGGTTTCGTTGAGGGTTTTGACGGCAGCGGCAATCGCCGCGCGAAATTCCTTTTCACGGAAATCCTTTTCCTTGCCCAAGCCGACCAGCAGCACGCGATCGGCCAGCGTCCCCGGCACGTTGTGCAACAAAAGCGTCGTACCGGCTTTGCCCTCCATATCGCCTCGGCGCAGCAGATCGGAAAGATGACCATGGGCGGCATGGTCGATCACCTCGGCGGGAAGGGATAATTTTCGCGGCTCGAATACGCCAACGACCACGCAGGCGCTGCGCTGTTTCTCGGGGCTGCCGCTTCTTATGCTAAATTCCACTTGCCGCTCCTGATTCCGATAGGGGAAATGTTGCTGTTCTTTGTTTGATTCGACTGTATTGCGATTATCGCTGTTAGTTTTGCCAAAAGTCAAAACCTCCTGAATTCTGGTCTTCTGTTGCCAAAATGATTTTTCGACGCGCTGCCCAGCGCGAATTTTCCCATACCGCAGCCACGGTTTTCGTTGCGCTGTTCGCCATTATGCTGACGACGCAACTGATCCGCCTGCTGGGGGACGCGGCCATCGGCAAGATCACTCCCGATGGCGTGGTGGCGCTGCTCGGCTTCGGCGCCATCAATTATCTACCGACCCTGCTGTCGCTGACCCTGTTCATCGCCGTGCTGCTGACGCTTTCCCGCTGGTATCGGGATTCGGAAATGGCGATCTGGTTTTCCGCCGGATTGCCCTTGACCGCATGGATCAGGCCGGTGCTCAGGTTTGCCGTGCCGCTGGTGCTGGTGATCGGCCTGCTCTCCATCTTCCTGTCGCCCTGGGCATTGACCAAGAGCGCCGAGTTTCGCCAAAAGATGGATCAGCGTGATGACGTATCCCGAATATCGCCAGGCGTCTTTCAGGAGTCGGCGCAGGCGGAAAGAGTGTTTTTCGTCGAGGGCGAAATCGGCGACCAGAATGGCCGAGTGAAAAATGTGTTCGTCAGTTCGCGTCAGCATGGCCGTCTCGGCGTCATCGTCGCCGCCGAGGGGCGAACCGAGGCGGCGGCCAACGGCGACCGCTTTCTGGTGCTTGAGAACGGGCGGCGCTACGAGGGAACGCCCGGCGCGGCCGACTACCGGATCATGGAATTCGAGCGTTATGGTGTGCGCATCGAGGCCTACGAAAGCCGTGACATTGTGCCGACAGAAAAGAATCTGCCGATCTGGACGCTTATCGCTCATCCAATCGCCAAGAATCTCGGCGAAATCCTGTGGCGGATCAGTCTGCCCTTGTCGGCGCTCAATCTTGCCTTGCTGGCAATTCCGTTATCGTTCGTCAATCCGCGCGCGGGGCGCGCCAATAATCTGATACTGGCTCTGCTGATTTTCATGGTGTATGGCAATTTGATTAATATCAGTCAGGCTTGGGTGACTCAAGGCAAGATGGCGTTCCTGACCGGGGTGTCGATCACGCATATGCTCATGCTGGCCGTGCTGATGGCGCTCTTTTTCCGGCGTCTGACCGTGTTCTCCTGGGGGCGGTTGTGGCGATAAGCAAGTCGTTTGCGGTATTCGAGCGTTATCTCGCCAAAGAAATCTATCTGTCGACGGCGCTGGTGCTGACGGCTTTCTTAGCCTTGTTCTCTTTTTTCGATCTGGTCCATGAATTGACGAGTATCGGCAAGGGCGGCTATCAGCTTCATCATGCGGTCGGCTATGTGCTGCTGACGCTGCCCGGGCGCGCTTACGAACTGTTTCCGGTTTGCGTCCTGATCGGCACACTCTACGCGCTGACGCTGCTGGCGCGTCATTCGGAAATCACTGTCCTGCGGGCTTCGGGGCTATCGACGGGGCGCATGTTGCTGGCGCTGGCCAAGATCGGCG
>JAISPO010000052.1 GCA_031274855.1 Zoogloeaceae bacterium
ACCAAGGCGCGCATTGTCATTGCGGGCGCCGGAGCGGCCGGGCTGAGTACGGCTTCGCGGCTGCTTCAAAGGCTCGACGGGGCGGAAATCATCCTGATCGACAGCCGCGCCGAACACTATTACCAGCCCGGATTCACGCTGGTGGCGGGTGGTATCAAGTCCAAGGACTACGTTATTTCGCGCACGTCCGACGCGCTGCCCAAAGGTGTTTCACTCATTTCCGCTTCCGTCGCGGAATTCGACCCGGACGCCAAAGCGGTCGTGACCGACGCGGGCCAGCGCGTTCCTTACGACTATCTCATCGTGGCCACGGGGCTGTCCCTCGAATACGGTTTGATCGAGGGAATGGATACCAATCTGATCGGCCAGAACGGCTTGGGCAGCATTTACCGCTCGCCTGATGCCGCAGCGGCCACTTGGCAAGCCCTGACGGTTTTCATGGAGCAGGGCGGCACAGGGCTTTTCCTGCGTCCGGCCACCGAGATGAAATGCGCGGGCGCTCCGCTCAAATATACCTTTATCACCGATGACCGCCTCCGCCGCAAGGGTACGCGCGGCAAGGCCAAGCTGATTTACAAGGCGCAAAACAAGGCGCTCTTTTCCGTGCCCATCGTCTCTGAAAAAGTGCGGATGCTCTTTCTGGATCGCGGTGTCGACGTGCACTATGACCGCGTACTCAAGAGCATTGACCCCGGCAAGCGCATCGCCACCTTCCAGACCCCCGACGGCATGGAAAGCGAGAACTACGACTTCATCAATGTCGTCCCACCCATGCACGCGCCCAAATCCGTTAAGGAAAGCCCACTGTCATGGAAGACGGGCCCGTGGGCAATCGAAGGCTGGGTTGAGGTCAGCAAAGCCACTTTGCGTCATCCGCGCTACCCGGAAGTTTTCGCGGTAGGCGATGTGGCCGGCGTCCCCAAAGGGAAGACCGCCGCCAGCGTCAAGTGGCAGGTTCCCGTGGTCGTCGATCATCTGGTCGCCGACATCGCAGGCAAGACTTCGGATGCCATCTATAACGGTTACACCTCCTGCCCCCTCATTACGCGGCTGGGACGCGCCATGCTGGTGGAATTCGATTACAACAACAATCTCGTGCCCTCTTTCCCCGGCGTCATCGCGCCGCTGGAAGAACTGTGGGCAACATGGGTCATCAAAACGATGGGTCTGAAGCCGACCTATCTGAGCATGTTGCGCGGACACGCCTGAGAAGGAGAAAATCACATGAAAGATATGGAATTGTCTGCGTTCTTCTTCCTGTTTCAGGAAATGCTGGGAGGATGGTTCTGGCCCCTGTTTCTGTTCGCTGTTATCGTCAGCGCCGCTTTTGTCGTCCAGTTATTCCGCAACCGCAACTGGATGTGGCAAGCCTCGGCGGGCCTGAAGGCAATCAGTGTGCTCGGCGGGGCGCTCTTTGTGATTCTGGTCACACTGGCATCCTCCTCCGGTTTCACAGACGCCGGAGGCCCCATCGACTACTGGCTGATCACTGTGCTGTTCGGATTCGGCTACATCACCACCGCCACCGTAGCCTACACGGCCTACGATCTGCTCAACAGCAGGCAGCGCAGTGGCAAGTAGGGGTTTTTGTTTTTCTATTCACTGGACCCTGAACCCTGTACCCTGGAACCTGCTTCCTGTAACGACCACATCTGCGCGTAGGGGCCGCCGCGGTTGAGCAGGGCGCGGTGGTTGCCGCGTTCGATGATGCGGCCGGCGTCGAGCACCAGAATCTCGTCGGCGTTCATGATGGTGGAGAGGCGGTGGGCGATGATCAGGGTGGTGCGGCCGAGGGCGGCTTCTTCGAGTTCGGCTTGAATGGCGATTTCGGTTTTGGAGTCGAGGGCGGAAGTTGCCTCGTCAAAAATCAGGATGGGAGGATTTTTGAGCAGGGCGCGGGCGATGGCGACGCGCTGCTTTTCGCCGCCGGAAAGTTTCAGGCCGCGTTCGCCGACTTGGGTGTCGTAGCCAAGCGGCAGCCGCGCGATGAAATTATGCAGGTGGGCGGCCTTGGCGGCGGCAATGACTTCATCGGCGCTGGCGTCGGGCCGTCCGTACTGGATGTTGTAAAAGAGCGTTTCGTTGAACAGCACGGTGTCCTGCGGCACGATGCCGATGGCGGCCCGCAGGCTGGCTTGCGTGAAGTCGCGGATATCGCTGCCGTTGATGCGGATGGCGCCCTCATTCACCTCGTAGAAGCGGTAAAGCAGCCGCGATAGCGTGCTCTTGCCGGAACCGCTATGGCCGACGACGGCGACGGTGTGGCCTGCCGGAATTTCGAAGTCGATATCGAACAGAATCTGCCGGTTCTGCTCGTAGGCAAACTGCACATGGCTGAACGCGAGGGCGCAGGGGCCGGATGGCAGCGGCTCGGCCTCGGGCCGGTCGCGTACTTCCCGATGCTGATTGAGCAGGGCGAACATGCGCTCAATGTCCGTCAGCGATTGGCGAATTTCGCGGTAGAGCACGCCCAGATGATTGAGCGGCAGGTAAATCTGAATCAGAAAGGTATTGACCAGCACGATGTCGCCGACGGTCATGGTACCGGTGGCGACGCCTTCGGCGGCCCGCCACATGATGGCGGTTACACCGGCGGCGATAATCAGCGCCTGCCCAAGATTGAGGTAGGAAAGCGTGACTTGGGCCTTGATCTGGACGGCTTCCCAGCGGCGCATCTGTTCGTCGTAGCGTTCCAGTTCCCAACGCTCATTGTTGAAGTATTTGACCGTCTCATAGTTGATGAGGCTGTCGATGGCGCGGGAGCTGGCGGCCGAATCCAGCTCGTTCGCTTCCCGCCGGATGCCGGTACGCCAGTTGGTGATGAGAATGGTGAAGATCACATAAACAGCCAGCGTGGCGACGGTGATGAGGGCGAAGCTGCGCTCATAGCGGACGATCAAAATGCCCATGACCAGGCTGATTTCAACCAGCGTCGGCAGAATCGAATAAATCGTGTAGCTGATGAGGCTGCCCACCGAGCGGGTGCCGCGCTCAATGTCGCGGGTCAGCCCGCCAGTCTGGCGTTCGAGATGGAAGCGCAGCGACAGCGAATGCAGATGCTTGAACACTTTGAGCGCGATGGTGCGTTGCGCCCGCTGGGTCACTTTGGCGAATATGATTTCGCGCAGTTCGGTAAACAGCGCCGACGAGAAACGGAGCAGGCCGTAAGCGCCAAGCAGGCCAAGCGGCACCAGCAGATAAACCTGCTCGCGCGGCACCGACAGGACGTCGATGATGTCCTTGAAAATGAGCGGCACCGCGACATTGGCGATTTTTGCCGTCAGCAGGCAGACAAGGGCGAAGACAAGCCGCCACTTCCACGCCCACAGGTAGGGCCAGAGTGTCCGCAGTGTTTGCCAGTCGCGGCGCTCGCCGGAGGGCGGGGCGGGCAGGGCTGCATTAGGATGAAAACCACGCATTAGATAATTCTAACGGGTGTTGTCAGGTGGCCGAGGGTTTAGAATTTCGGGGGCTTACAAGGAGGCAGCAAAGATGACGGAAGAAGTGGCAAGTTTACCGATGGGGCAGCCGGTGCTGCGGGTCATGGCGATGCCAACGGATGTCAATGCCGCCGGTGATATTTTCGGCGGCTGGATCATGGCGCATGTGGATAGCGCCGGTGGCGTGGCTGCCATGCGGCGTGCGCGTGGCCGCGTCGTCACGGTGGCGGTCAATTCGTTCCAGTTCCGGCAACCCATTTCGGTGGGCGATGTGGTGTCCTTCTACGCCGAGGTCGTGGGCGTCGGGCGCACTTCGATTACGATTGACGTTGCGGTCTATGCCGAACGGAATCCGATGGCGCCGGTGGTCGTCAAGGTGACCGAGGCCATTCTGACCTATGTGGCCCTGAATGCCGACGGCAGCAAGCGTGCTGTGCCTGCAACCGCGGTATGATCGGAGCGCGTGAGCGATTGGAGTTTTCAAGTTGGGCAAACTGATACTTTTCCTTCTGATAGGTTTCGTCATTTACTGGGGACTGCGCAAGATGGGCGGCGCGGGAGACAGGGCGTCAACCCCGAAGCCGCCGCAGCCGGAGACGATGGTGAGTTGCGATTACTGCGGGCTTCATGTTCCGCAAAAGGAAAGCATCGTCGAACAGGGGCGCTACTATTGTGGCGAAGAACATCGACGCCTCGATGGCAGCCGTCAACGTGACTAACCCGCCTCTTCAGAGCGCTGTTGATGCCGCCCTCGCCGATAACTATTGGCGTTCCCTCCGGTATTTCTCCGTTTATCGCCTCATTATCGGCGCGGTTTTCCTGATTGCGTTTCTTGTTTCCGGCGGCGGAAGCCTCACTTCCGAAAATCCGGTATTTTTCCTTTGGGCAGATGCGGCCTATATGGCGCTGGCATTGGTTTTCCTGATCGCCGTGTGGCGCATCCGGCGCGTTTTCAACCTCCAGCTTTCACTCCAAGTCGTCTGCGATGTAATCTTTTTGGCAACCCTGATGTACGCCAGCGGCGGCGCGAATGGCGGTATCGCCTTCATGCTGGTGGTCGCGGTGGCCGGCGCCGCTCTGGTCGGAAAAGGGCGGCTGACCCTGTTCTTTGCCGCGCTGGCAACGCTGGCGGTTCTTGTCGAACAATTCGTGCGGAGTTTGACGTTCGGCGCTTCCAGCGACGATTTCTTTAACACCGGCCTGATTTGCATCGGCTTCTTCGCCACGGCATTGATTGTGCGCATGTTGTCGAAACGCGTGGTCGCCAACGAGGAGCTTGCGCAGCAGCGCGGCATTGAGCTTGCCGATCAGGT
>JAISPO010000069.1 GCA_031274855.1 Zoogloeaceae bacterium
TCCTGCATCCCCTTGGGCGTCATCATTTGCGTGCCCGGCGCGATGGCCGACGGCGCGACGCTCTGCCGGTGATGCGGCGTGTTGTCGGGATGCGACATGCGTCCGGCGTGCATGAGCTGAATGAAAATGCGGCCATCCTTGCCGTGCACGGCATCGGCGACTTTCTTCCAGCCTGCGATATGCGCGCCGGTGTAAATGCCCGCCGTGCCCATGTAGCCTTGGGCATCGTCTGAGGGTTGAGTGCCTTCGGTGACGATCAGGCCGACACCGGCGCGTTGCGCGTAGTAAGTGGCTGCCAGATCGCCCGGCGTACCGTCGAACTGCGCGCGCGAACGAACCATCGGCGCCATGACCAGCCGGTTGCGCAGTGTGTAACGGCCAACGCGGACGGAATCGAACAATTTATTCATGATGCGAATTTCCTGAAAGTTTGGAGGCGGAATCATCGCCTGTTTCCGGCCAAGACGCAACGCCTCATCAAGTTTTCACGCTCACTCCTGATGCCACAACTCATGGCTGTCGATCAGCACGCGCAGTTTGGCTTCGTGGGCGTCGGCGCGGGCGCGAAGTTCGGCGAGGGCGGATTCGGCGTCGAGGCGCTCGGCTTGCAGGCGTTCGGTCAGACCGATTTCGCCCAGTTCATGGGCGCGGCGCTGCTTCGCCAGACTGGCGGCGTTGGCGGCGCGGGCGGCATGGGCGGCATGCCATAAATCAATTGCCGCTTGCGCGCGCGTCACGGCCAGATTGGCGGCAAGCGTAATGTCACGCCGCATAGCCTCGGCCTGACTGCGCGCCACATCGGCCACGGCGGCTTCGGCGCGCGCTTCGGCATTGCGCCGGTCACCGCCGAAGGGGATGGTGAGGACAACACCCACGCCGCGCTCCATGCCGCCGCGTTCGCTGAACGTGCGCAGGCCGATGGTCGGATCGGGGCGGCGGTCGGCGCTGGCGCGGCGGGCCAGCGTGTCGTGTTGCGCGGCGGTTTCTTCCAGCGCACCGATTTCATGGCTGCGGTCGACAATGCGATCCATCCAGCTTTGCGCCGTGCCGTCGAGCGGGGCCGGTTCGGGCAAAACCGGAGCGTGCGCGGGCACGGGGATTTGCGGAAAGCCCACCGTCAGCGCCAAACGGCACGCCAGCACTTCAGCCTCGCCGGTGCGCCATTCGGCCTCGGCGCTGGCCAGCGCGGCGTTCATTTGGTCGAGTTCGCGCTGCGCCGCGTCGCCGAGCTTGACGCGGCGCGTCAGCGCGGCCTGCTCGCGGGCGAGCGAGTCTTGGCGCTCACGCGCGGTTTGCGCGGCGGCGGCGGCGCGCAGCCAGTCCATCCAGCGTGTCAGCAGGGTACGCGCAGCTTGATGTTCGGCATCGCCCTGGCGCAACTCGGCGGCTTTGGTTCCATGCGTGCCGCTTTTGCGGTCAAGCTCAGCCTTGCCCGGCAAACGGATCGGACGCGCGAGTTCCACTTCCCATTCGTTGTAGTAGGCATTGCCGATACCGCCCGCGCCCCCATCGCCGACGCGGCGGCGCAGTGGCGCAAGCGTCAGTTGTGTTTCGTGCGGGCCGGCTTCAAGCGCGCCCGCTCTCGCGCGGGCCTGCTCTACATCGGCGTTGGCGGCGCGGACTTCGGCATAGGCGCTGATCGCGGCCAGCGCCCGATCTTGCGGCGGCAGAAAACCCTGCGCGTATACCGCGTGTACCGGCAGGCTCGCCGCGAGCAGCGCGGCAAATGCAAGGCAGCGGTTTTTCACATGAGCCTCCCGAAATCTTCGACCGGCTCAGTCCACCAGAGCAGCGCCTTTTGGCGCACATGCGGGCGCAGCAATTCAATGACCTGCGCCACGGCCTCTTTGGGCAGCACCATCCACACGACGCGGCGCTCAATGCGCCCGCGCACCTGCTCGCGGGGCGAGGCATGGGTGAAGTCACTGCTGTGCCCTTCGGCCTTGAACAGCGTGAAGCCCGGCAATGGGGGCGAATGCTCAATCAGCACCGAAGTCACTTCGGCTTCGTGAGCGGCGGCGAAAATCAAGGTCAGGCGGCGTAGTTCAGTCATGATGCATTTTCCGTCAAGCCGAAACGGCGATAAAGCAGCGGCATCAATAGCAGCGTCAGCGCGGTCGAACTGACCAGACCGCCGATCACCACAATGGCCAGAGGCCGCTGGATTTCGGAACCCGGGCCGCTGGCCAGCAGCAGCGGAATCAGGCCCAGCGCGGTAATGTTGGCAGTCATCAGCACGGGCCGCAGCCGTCTTCGCGCGCCTTCGCGCACCACATAGTCGATATCGTGGCCCTGCTCGTACAGGTAGTTGAAGTAGTCCACCAGCACCAGTCCGTTGAGTACGGCAATGCCCAGCAGCGCGATGAAACCGATGGACGCCGGTACCGACAGGTATTGTCCCGAAAACCACAGCGCGATCAGCCCGCCCACCATCGCGAACGGGACGTTGCCCAGAATCAGCAGCGACTGGCGCAGCGAGCGGAAGGTGGTGAACAGCACGAGGAGAATCAGCCCAAGCGCCACCGGTATCACCAGACCGAGCCGCGCCGCCGCCCGTTGCTGGTTCTCGAACTGGCCGCCCCAGGCGATGCGGTAACCCGCAGGCAAAGGCACATCGCGCGCGATGGCCTCGCGCGCTTCGTCGACGAACCCCACCAGATCGCGGCCTTCGACATTGTTCTGAATGAGCACGAAGCGCGAGCCGTTTTCGTGATTAATGCGCACCGGGCCGGAGACGGATTTGAACGTGGCCAGCGCGGCAAGCGACGCCCGACTGCCATCGGCCACCGCCAGCGGCAGGCGTTCAAAAGCGTCGGCGTCGCCACGCAAAGGCGCTTCGCCGCGCACCAGAATCGGAATGCGCCGGTCGGGTTTGACCACCTGTCCGGCGGGAATGCCCTCAATCTGGGCGCGTAATTCGTCCTGCACGGCGGCCACGTCCAGCCCCGCGCGTCCGGCGGCCTGCGCGTCGAGCACTACGCGCAGAAACTGTACGCCGCCGCCCGCCTGCGTAATCACATCCTGCGCGCCGCGCACTTTGCCGATCACGGCGGCGATGCGCGTGCCCAGATCGTCGAGTGTCGCCAGATCGGGGCCGAATACTTTGATGGCGACATCGCCGCGGCTGCCGGTCAGCATTTCCGCCACGCGCATTTCAATCGGCTGCGTGAAGCCGATTTCCAGACCCGGAAAGCCCTCGGCCACCTTGCGCAATTCATCGGCCAGCCATTCCTTGTCGCTGCGCCGCCACTCCGATTTTGGCTTGAGTTGCAGGAACAGATCGGTCTCGTTCAGCCCCATCGGATCGAGGCCCAGTTCGTCCGAGCCGAGCCGCCCGACTACCTGCTTCACTTCGGGCACCCTGTCGAGCACGGCGCGTTGCAGGGCAAGGTCGCGGTCGCGCGAGCTTGCCAGACTGATCGAGGGCAGCTTGACCAGTTGCATCAGCAAATCGCCCTCATCCATCGTCGGCATGAAGGCTTTGCCGATGCCCAGATAAGCCCCAACGCCGAGCAGCAGCGCCACGCCCGCCGCCGCGATGGTGTGGCGCGGGCGGCGCAACGCGGCATCGAGCAGGGGCGGATAGAGGCGGTCGAGCTGGCGCATCAGCCAAGGCTCGGCGTGCGCTTTTTCCTTGAGCAGCCAGGACGCGAGCACCGGCACCAGCGTGAGCGAAAGCAGCAGCGACCCCGCGAGCGCGAACACAATGGTCAGCGCCACCGGCGCGAACAGCTTGCCTTCCAGCCCTTCCAGCGTGAGCAGCGGCAGGAACACAAGACAGATGATGAGAATGCCCGACGCGACCGGCACGGCCACCTCGCGCGCGGCCGCGTAGACGCGATGCAGGCGCGGCAGCCCCGCGCCGGGTAAATGCGGATCGAGCCGGCTGACCGTGTTCTCGACCACCACTACCGCCGCGTCGACCAGCATACCGACCGCAATCGCCAATCCGCCCAGACTCATCAAATTGGCGCTCATGCCGGTCAGCCGCATCATCAGAAAAGTGAATAGCGCCGCGAACGGCAAAATCATGGCGACCACCAGCGCGGCGCGGACTTCGCCCAGAAACAGGAATAGCAGCAGCACCACGAGCACCGTGGCCTCAATCAGCGCGTGCGTGACGGTGCTGACTGCGCGTTCGATCAGCAAGCTGCGGTCGTAAAAGACATTGATCTCGACGCCTGCGGGCAGGCTGGGCTGCAACTCGTCCAGCCGCTCGCGCACCGCCGTCACCAACTGCCCCGCGTTGGCTCCGCGCAGCGCGACGACAATGCCCTGAACCGCTTCGCCCGTGCCGTTGCGCGTCACCGCGCCGTAGCGGGTGAGCGCGTCGACGCGCACCTCGGCCACATCGCGCACGCGCACCACTTCGCCATTGGCGCGGCGCGTCAGCACGATTTCGCCCAAATCGTCAGGGGTATGAATCGCGCCCTCGGCCCGCACGATGACCGCCAGTTCGCCCGCGTCGAGCCGGCCCGCGCCATCGTTGCGGTTATTGCGCCCGATGGCCTCGGCCAGCCCGCGGAAAGACAGGCCCGCCGCCGATAGTTTGGCGCGGTCGGGAATGACCGCGAAGCTCGCCACTTCGCCGCCGAGCGCATTCACGTCGGCCACGCCCGGAATGGTGCGTAACGCCGGACGCAGCGTCCAGTCGAGCAAGGCGCGACGCGCGGCCAGATCGAGGCCGCCGCCTTCAATGGTGAACATCAGCACATCCGACAGCGGCGTCGAAATCGGCGCCAGCCCGCCGTCAATGCCATCGGGCAAGTTCTGCTGCACGCTCGCGTAACGTTCGGCGACCTGCTGACGCGCCCAGTAAATATCGGTGCCTTCGGTGAAGTCGATGGTGATGTCGGCAATCGCGTACTTGGCGGTCGAGCGCAGAATGGCCGCATGAGGCAGGCCCAGTAATTCCATTTCGAGCGGTACGATCACGCGCGACTCAACCTCCTCAGGCGTCATGCCCGGCGCTTTGAGAATCAGTTTGACCTGCGCGGGCGCAATGTCGGGATAGGCGTCAATCGGCAACGCGCGGTAGGCAAACACGCCCGCCAGCGCCAGCGCCAGCGCGGCCACCAGCGTCAACAGGCGTTGCGTCAACGAAAATTCGACGAGACGGATCAGCATGGTTCCCCGCCTTACTGGTTCAGCAGTTGCCGCAAGGCGCTTGCGCCGCTGACAACCGCCATCGCGCCAGGCTCAATCGCGCCGCGCACAATGGCGATCTCGCCATCTGTCGCCAGCCGCTCGACCGGCACGGCGACGTAGCGGTCGCCCTCGGCGATAAAAATCAACGCGCGCTCGCCATCGGCCAGCAGCGCCGCGACCGGCACGCGCAACGCGCCAGCAGGCACGGGTAATTCCAGCCGCACGTTAGTGCGCTGACCGGGCAGCCAGCGCGTGCCCGTGGGCAGATGCGCACGCAAGCGCACGCTCTGGCTGTCGGCTTCGGTTGCGCCGGCCACCGCGACGACGCGGCCAGACGCGCCATCATCCATCTGCACCGTCAAACCGGGCGCATAGCTGGCACGATAAGCCACGGGCGCTTGTACGAGCACATCAACGCTGTCATCGGCGCTCAACAAAAAGGCCGGTTCGAACGCGCCCACCACCTGCCCCGGCGCAATCAGACGGCGCAATACGCGGCTGGCGCGGTTCGCGCTGACGCCCACCGGCGCGCGTAATTCGTACACGCCCGCCGCCGCGTCCGCCGCGACGGCCACGCCCGCAAGCGCCCCACGTGCCTGCGTCAGCCGCGCCTGCGCATCCGCCGCGCGGGCGCGGCTCTCATCGGCGCGGGCGCGGGCGATGATGCCCTCGGCAAGCAGGGTGGCATCGCGTCCAGATTGTGTCTGCGCCAGCGCCGCCTCGTTGCTGATACGGTCGAAATCGGCTTTGGCGGCCAAAAAATCCCGGCTTTGCACACGCGCCAGCGGCGCGCCTGCCCGCACCGTCGCGCCCTCGTCCGCCACAACGCTGACAACCACGCCCGCAAACGGCGTGCTGACTGTATGGCTCTTGTCAATCGGCGCGATCACCTGCGCGGGCAAACGTGTCAGCGGCAAAGCCGAAGCCGCCGTCACCGGCTCGGCGCGTATCGCCAAATTCTGCGCCTGCGCAGCCTCCAGCCGCACCTCAGCCGCCTGCGCGATACCTGCGCCCGCCAGCAAAATCACCAGCGCGCCGCAAGTACGCCAGCGCCGAAACAGGGAAAAATCAACCATGCCATCACCAAAGATGAGTTCGTAAGCTAATAATGATATCGCCCGTAGCTTAGGAAAACCTTTAGACACGGACACTGAACTGATCCGCCCCCTGAACGGGGCGCTCTGGAAGGCAAATTCGAGGTGGCCCTCGAAAAGAAAAACGGCGGCTACGTCATGCAGCCGCCGAGCCTGATTGGGGAACCCTTGAGAAATCGGGCAACGGCAACTCGAAAGCCGCCGCCGCCCTTTTGGGAAACTCCCAACTCGCCAATCAGGACGGACGCGAGCCCGTCGGGAACGGCCATGCAGCCGCGGGATTCAGCGAGGACTTCAGGCCAGGCGCCGCAGCGGTCGAGGGAGCAGCAGGCGCCGAGAAGGGCTTGGCAACTGGCTTCTTCGCAGCAGGCTTTTTCGCAGCAGGCTTTTTAGCCGCAGGCTTTTTCGCAGCCGGTTTCTTGGCGGCGGGTTTCTTTGCGGCAGGCTTCTTCGCGGCGGGCTTCTTGACCGCTACTTTTTTCGCAGCAGGCTTCTTCGCTGCAACTTTTTTCGCGGCGGGCTTCTTGGCCGCTACTTTTTTCACGGCGGGCTTCTTGGCCGCAACTTTCTTCGCAGCCGGCTTCTTGGCCGCTACTTTTTTCACAGCGGGCTTCTTCGCAGCAGCCTTCTTGGCGGCAGGTTTCTTAGCCGCGGGTTTCTTGGCTTTCTTTTGTTCAGCCATGGTGAACCTCCATTGCAAAATTATCAGGAAAGAAACACTACAAACACACACTTCAACCCGTCTTGGGCTAGCACGGATTATTCAACGCTTTCATGCAACGGAAAGCGACGAATTCCTCATGTTTTTCCATCCATCATTGCGCTTTGACGCAATGAGCCGTAACTGTGTGACTGCATCCGCGCCATTGCGCGAGTGGCGCGCGCGCATCGAATCCTGATCGCAATGCCTTGAAGACGAAACAACGCGGGCCGCCCCAACAGGCAGACTGGGAGCGCGTTTGGCGGAATCGGGCAGTGCTGTAACGAGAGAGGCGGGGAGCGAAACGGGAAACGCACGCCATGTCCTTCTGGAAAGACTGTAGTGTCCTGCATGCGCGGCATCCTGTATCAAGCGTCCCCTCCATGTTCGAATGCCGAGTCTGGCATCCTGGGTAGCGACCTACTAGATATAGTGTGTCAGTGACTCGTTGCAACTAATTGTAGTAGGGGGAATTTAATTTGCAAGAATTTTCGCGTATTTTTTCGCAATCGCCGCCACATCGCCTGCGCGGTGTCGCGCTGACGCAACTGATAGCCCCGGCTCAGCGGCTCAGCAAGTCGCGCAGCCGTTGCCAATCGAACTGAGGGCCGGGGTCGGTCTTGCGTCCGGGCGCGATGTCGGCGTGACCGGCGATATCTTCAATCGGGAAGCGCCGTTGCAGGAGGCGAATCAAGCGCGCCAGACGAACGTACTGACGGCCGGTAAATGACCGCTCGTCACAGCCCTCAAGCTCAATACCGATGGAAAAGTCGTTGCAGCGCTCGCGGCCGCGCCAGTTCGATACACCGGAGTGCCAGGCGCGGTGAGTAACCGGAACGAATTGCACCATCTCGCCGGTACGCCGGATGAAGAAATGGGCGGAGACTTTCAGGTCATGGATGCCGCGATAGTACGGGTGGCCTGCGGGATCGAGGCGATTGGCGAAGAAACGCTCGACGTCATCGCCGCCGAACCGGCCGGGCGGCAGACTGATGGCATGAATCACCAGCAGGCGGATGTCCTCGCCTGCGGGGCGTTCGTCCTGATTGGGCGAGTGCGCGATCCTGACGCCTGAGAGCCAGCCGTCAGCAGACAGGGTTGGCTTGGGCGCCATCGCCGCCGCCTTAGTCGTTCAGACCGAGGCGCTGTATGCGGTAGCGCAGCGATCTGAAAGTTACGCCGAGCAGCCGGGCAGCCGCCGTGCGGTTGAATCGCGTCTTGTCCAGAGCGCCGAGGATGGCCTGCTTTTCGACTTGGTCGAGACGGTCTTGCAGGGGCAGTTCATCGCTGGGCTGGAAGCTGTCTTCTGGATCATCGGAAGGCGGCGCCAGATTCAGGTCGGTCACATCAATGTTGTCGCCGGTCAGCAGCGCCAAAGCCCGCTCGAGAATGTTTTCCAGTTCCCGGACATTGCCCGGAAACGGATAGGCTTTCAGCGCGTCGAACGCGGCAGGCGTGATTACCGGAGCCGGACGTCCGGCCGACCGCGCCAGACGTTCGAGGATCCGGTTAGCCAGCAGGGGAATGTCCTCCTGGCATTCGCGCAGCGGCGGCATCCGAATCTCAATGACATTCAGGCGATAGAAAAGGTCCTGGCGGAAGCGGCCTGCCGTCACCATTTCCTTCAAGTCCTGATGCGTGGCGCTGATGATCCTGACGTCGACCGGCTCTTCCGGAGTCGAGCCGACTTTGCGCACCCGCTTTTCCTGTATGACGCGCAGCAGCTTGACCTGCATGGCCAGCGGCAGATCGGCCACTTCGTCGAGGAAAAGGGTACCGCTGCTGGCAGCTTGAAAGAAACCGTCGCGGTCGCTATCCGCGCCGGTAAACGCGCCGCGCCGGTAGCCGAAGAACTCGCTTTCCATGAGGTTCTCGGGAATCGCGCCGCAGTTAACCGCCACGAACGGCGCGGCGGCCCGCGGGCCCAGCCTGTGCATGAGCCGAGCGGCAAGTTCCTTGCCGCTGCCCGATTCACCGGCGATGTAAACCGGCGCCTGACTGCGCGCGACCCGTTCGATCATGTCCCGCACCGAGGTCATTGCCGCAGTGTTGCCGGCCAGTTCGGGATCATCGCCCCCCCGCAGGCCCGCTCCTCGCGCCGGCAGATCGAGCGCCGACTTGACCAGCGCGCGCAACTGGTCGAGCGAGACCGGTTTCGACAAATAATCGAAAGCGCCGATCTTGAGGGCCTGCACGGCGTTTTCCATGCTGCCATGCGCCGTGATGACGGCAATCGGCAATTCAGGATGGCGCTCGGCAACTTGACGCACCAGCATCAAACCGTCGCCATCGGGCAGCCGCATGTCGGTCAGACAGAGGCTGTATGTCCTGCTTGCCAAAAGCTCGCTGGCCTCCTTGACCGTGGCGGCGCAATCGGCGGCCAGCCCCATGCGGGCCAGCGTCATGTCGAGAAGTTCACGGATGTCGGCTTCGTCGTCGACAACCAGAACCGGCTTCAGGTTATTCCGTTCTCTGCGGTCAGAATTGGCGGGCATGGCGTTCCCTTTGCAAACAGGCAGAAATGGGCGCCGGCGGGATCGTCGAGCAGATCCAGCCGCGCGCCGTTGGCTTCACTCAACTCGCGCGCAATGTACAGCCCAAGGCCGGTGCCACTGTTGCGAGTCGTAAAAAACGGCTCGAAAAGCTTGTTCCGATCCGCCTCCGGTATGCCGGGGCCATCGTCGATGACGTGGATTTCCACCTGCTCACGCGCCACGACGCGGACCGTCACCGCGCCTGCGGCTTGGCTGGCATAGCGGAGCGCATTGGTCACCAGATTTTCGAGTATGCGATGAAGATGCGTTCTGTCGAAGTACAGCGTGTCGCCGCTTTTGACATCAATGCGAATCCGCTGCCCAGCTTCGGCATCCTGCAAGGAATAATCCTCAACGAACCGGACAAGAAGCGCCGCCAGATCAATCCGCTCCGGCTCGATCCGGTCGCGGCGGCCCAGTACCAGTATTTCGGCAACGAGTTGATTCAGCCGTCTGGCGTTGTCGCCGATGATGCAGATCAGACGGGATCGCGTTTCGCCCCGTTCCTCGTCCGCCAGAAGCTCGCCTGCGTTTGAGATCGCGGCCAGCGGATTGCGAATTTCGTGGGCGATGTTCGCCGTCAATCGGCCCAGCGCCGCCAGTTTGAATTGCTGCGCCTGCGCCTGAATGCGCCCCAAGTCCTGCAAGAAAATGAGCGTGTTGCCGCCTTCTCTGGAAAGCTGCTGCCGGTAAAGCAGCCATTTCCCGTTCGGCGCTTTGAGCACGTCTGAAATCTCGCCCGCAGATCCGGCGGTTTGCAGGCGCGTTGCCAACTCCGGCCAATAATCCGTCAGCGGGCTGCCGGGCGGACGGCTGACGCCGAGCAGGGTCTCGGCCTGCGGATTGAACAGCCCGACCGCGCCTGCCGTATCAATCACCAGAACCCCGTCATCCATGTTCTGAATAACCTGACGATTAATGCGTACCTGATCGGCAAGCTCAATGCCGCGCTGCTGCGCAAGCTCCTCGTTGGCGACCACGCGTTTCGACAACATGCGCACAATCAATGCCGTGGCGAAGAAGCCGATGCAAATCAGGCCGGT
>JAISPO010000087.1 GCA_031274855.1 Zoogloeaceae bacterium
GCCCGCATGGTGAGCAGCGTTTTGACCAGCGGCATATTCCCGTTGGCCGCAGCCCGCATGAGTAGCGTCGTGCCGGTGGCATCAGAGGTGTCGGGGTCGGCCCCCTTACGCAAATAGCCGACGACTTGCTCAGTGTTGTCGTTCTGCGAGGCGGTGAGCAGGTCTTCATAGGTGCCTGCCGACGCAGCGCCGCTGACTGCCAGCAACAGGGAAAAGAGGAAAAAATTAGTTCGCATGGGTGATGTTGACTCCGAACAATCGGCAGAAATTGGCTGTGGTCGCTTCGGCCACGGCTTCCGGTGAAATTCCCCTGACTGCGGCGATTTCGGCAGCAACGTGGCTGACGAAAGCCGGTTCGTTGCGCTTGCCCCGATGCGGCACAGGGGCCAGATAGGGCGCGTCGGTTTCGATCAGGAGACGATCCAGCGGCAGTTTGGCGGCAATCGCCCTGAGATCGGCGGCGTTCTTGAAGGTAATGATGCCGGAAAAGGAAACGTGGAATCCGAGATCGACGGCTTGTTTGGCGGTTGCCATGTTTTCGGTGAAGCAATGGAATACTCCGCCGATCTCTCCGGCACGTTCCTCCCGAATGATCTTGAGGGTGTCTTCTGTGGCGGCCCGCATGTGAATAATCAAGGGCTTGCCAGACTTTCGGGCAGCTTCAATATGGACGCGAAAACGCTGCCGCTGCCATTCCAGATCGCCTTCAAGGCGGTAGTAGTCCAGTCCGGTTTCGCCGATGGCGACGACCTTGGGGTCATCGGCCAGACGCACGAGAGTGGCGACATCCGCCTCCCTGCCCTCTTGTGTGTCGGGATGCACGCCGACGGCGGCAAAGATGTTCGGGTAGTCCCGCGTGATGCGAAGAACCTCAGGGAAGCGCTCCAGTGTTACTCCGGCGCATAGGGCAGCGCCGACGCCCGCCTCGCCCATGTTGCGAATCAGCAGCGGCAGGTTTTCCGCCAGCTCTGGAAAATCCAGGTGGCAGTGGGAATCAATCAGCATGGGAAACTAGAGGGTATGCGTCGCGCGCGCGGAATTGAGATGCCCGCTGAGGATGGTCTCGATCTTTTTACGGACTGTCTGACCGCTTTCGTCGCTGCTGAACTGGATGCCGACCCCTTGCGCCTTGTTGCCCTGAGCGCCTTCAGGCGTTATCCAGACCACGTTGCCGGTGATCGGCAGGCGGGATGCGTCGTCCATCAGGGTCAACAGGATAAATACTTCGTCGCCGAAGGCATATTCCCGCGTGGTCGGAATGAACAAGCCGCCATTTTTCAGGAAGGGCATGTAGGCCGAATAAAGGGCGGATTTGGAGTTGATGTTCAGCGACAGCAGGCTGGGCTTGGCCCCGCCCGCTTTGGGAGTGGGTGTCTGACCGTTCATGTGCGTTCCATCGCCAGCGCATGTAAATACCGCTCGGCGATATCCTCCAGAAAAAGTTGTGGATTCAAGGGATGGGAAGCAAGGGCGCGAATTTTCATCAAGTCATTGTAACAACGCAACAGGGCTGCGGCGGATGCTTTTTCGGCCAGTTGCCGCGCGGCGGCGCCCTGCCCTTCGTTCAGGCGCTGCCGGCCGCTCAGCTTGACGAGCACCAGTTCGAAAAGCCATTTTTGTACCAGTTCAACGAACCGGTCCATCACCAAACCCGATTCGCTTTTGAGTTGCAGCAGGGCTTGCCAGCGGGCCGCCAGTTGCAGCGAATTCCGGCCCGGATTGGCAAGGCTGCCCATGACCTCGATAAGAATGGCGCCTCGGCCAAGGGTGTTTTCGGCCAGCGCCAGCAAGGGCGCATGTCCGACCAGCGGCAGTAACCCGGCAGCTTGATCTGCGCCCTCGCTTTTCAGCCAAGCCTTTGCTTGGGTCAGGTTCGGGCGGGCCAAGGCCAAGCTGCGGCAACGGCTGCGTATAGTCGGCAACAGCCGACGCCAGCGATATGAAATCAATATAAAATAAACACTTGCAGGAGGTTCTTCAAGTATTTTAAGAAGTGCATTTTGGGCTGCGTGGTTCATGGCCTCAGCAGGTTCAATCACCACCACCCGAGCGCCATTACGGTGGCCGCCCACGAAAACAAAGTCTTCCAGCTCCCGAATCTGGTCGATGAGAATCTGGCGGCTGCCTTTTTTCCGCTCGGTATCGGCGTCCGCTTCTTCGGCTTCCAGATCGGCAGCCGGTATCACATGACGGAAGTCGGGATGATTGCCACCGAGGAACCAGCGGCAGGAAGGACATTGACCGCAAGCATCGCTTCCGGCCAGCGATTCGCACAAAAGTCTGGCGGCGGCGGCCAACGCGAACCGCCCCTTGCCTATCCCTTCCCGCCCCGTCAGCAATAGGGCGTGCGGCAAGCCGGACGGATTCGCCCAAAGCTCATTCCAGGCGGAATCGTGCCAAGATATATGTTTAATATCAGATTGTTGCAATTATTTCTTCAAGTGTTTTCTTGATTTGATCAATCGGACGGGATGCGTCAATAATGCGCATTCTGCCCCCGCTTGCGGCTGCCCGCGATAAATATGCCTGACGTACTCGTTGGAAAAAGTCGGCTTTTTCCTGCTCGAAGCGATCCAGTTCCCGGCCCATGCCTGTCACTCGGCCATAGGCCGTTTCAACCGGGACATCGAACATCAGGGTCATGTCGGGTTGCAAACTGCCCTGCACCCAGGATTCGAGGATTTCCAGCTTGGCCGCAGGCAGGCCGCGCCCTCCTCCCTGATAGGCAAAGCTGGCATCGGTAAAACGGTCGCAAACCACCCAGTCGCCACGGGCAAGGGCCGGTTCTATCACTTGGGCAAGGTGTTCGCGCCGCGCCGCGAACATCAGCAATGCCTCGGTTTCCAGATGCATGGGATCAGCCAGCAGCAAAGCCCGCAACTTTTCGCCGAGCGGGGTGCCGCCGGGTTCGCGGGTCTGGATCACCGATTTTCCCCGCGCCCGCAGCGTTTCGACCAGCCAGACAAGATGCGTGCTTTTGCCCGCGCCGTCCAGCCCTTCCAGCGTAATGAACTTGCCGCGTGTCACCGAACCCCTCCGGATTTTCTCTGATAGCGTGCCACCGCGCGATTATGCTCTTCGAGCGTGCGCGAGAAAACGGTGCTGCCGTCGCCACGGGCAACGAAATAGAGCTTGTCGGATTCCGGCGGATG
>JAISPO010000060.1 GCA_031274855.1 Zoogloeaceae bacterium
ATGGTCATGCGCGAATCCGAATTCAGCCACCGCGCCGCCACCGAATCGCTGCCGTTTCAGGAAGCCTTCGCCGTCCTCTTTTTCGTCTCGGTCGGCATGTTGTTCGACCCCCTGGTTCTGATTGAACACCCCTGGCAGGTACTGATCGTCGTCGGCATCGTCATGTTCGGCAAGTCGCTGGCGGCGGCGGGTCTCGTGCTCGTCATGCGTTACCCGCTCAATACGGCGCTGACCGTTTCCGCCAGCCTCGCGCAGATCGGCGAATTCTCCTTCATCCTCGCCACGCTCGGCGTCTCGCTCGGCATGTTGCCGGCATCGGGCCAAAGCCTGATCGTCGCCGGTTCGCTGATTTCCATCGCGCTCAATCCGCTGGTATTCGCCGGTATCGAACCGCTACGGCGCTGGCTGCTCGCCCGCTCCGAAATGGCCCGCCACTTCGACCAGCGCAACGACCCCTACGCCGAACTGCCGATGAGCACCGAGCGGAAGTTTCTCGAAGGCCAAGTCGTGCTGGTCGGCTATGGGCGCGTCGGACGCCGCCTCGCCGAAGACATGGACAAAGCCAGCATTCCCTATGTCGTCGCCGAACAAAACCGGGAACTGGTCGAAGACCTGCGCAAAGCGGGCAAAGCTGCCGTCTCGGGCGATGCCGCCGATCCTGCCGTGCTCATTCAAGCGCATATCGCCCACGCCGCCATGCTCGTCGTCGCATCTCCTGATACCGCCCAGATGCGGCAAATGGTGGAAACCGCCCGCACACTCAACCCCGGCGTCGAAATCGTTCTGCGCACCCACAACGACGACGAAGCCGACCTTCTCCGCTCGGACAACATCGGCACCATCTTTTACGGGGAAGAAGAACTCGCCAAAGGCATGAGCCGCCACATATGCGGACGGTTTCAGGGTTCCGGGGGCGCGGTATAAGTTGAAACCTGATCGGCCGGTGCTTGCAGGCACTTGTGGCGGATTACTGGTTCACCGGCGATGCGGGGTCGAGCAGCAGGGCGACTAAATCTTTGATCTGTTCCGGCGTCAGTACACCGGCGTGGCCGAAGCGCGGCATCGCCGAGCAGAGGTTGTACGCCTTGGCGTTGTAGATTTTGCTGTAGATGTATTTCTGCGTTTCGGGCGTATTGCCGCGTAGCTTGCCGATTTGGTAAAGACTGGGGCCGAGCGTGCCATAAGCGATTTCACTGGGGCCGATTTGGTGGCAGTTGTAGCAGCCGCCACCGGCGGGTTGGGCCGGATCGTCGCTCCAGGTGAGTCCCCGGCTGTCCTGCGCCAGCGTTTCGCCTTTCTGCCAATCGCCCATCAGAACGCCATCGGCGGGATATTGAACAGTGGCGAGCAACTCATCCTGCATCCGGTGAGCAATGCCAGCGGATGGCGTGTTGCCGGTCTGATTGCAGAGCGCCAACACAGGATCTACATCCAGCCGCGCCAGTTCGGCCTGACCGTGCGGTTTGAAATCGCGCTTGATGATGGTCAGCGCCTCGGCGCGGTAGCTTGGAACGGTCGTGGCCGTCGCGCAGGCGGCCGCAATAATGGCAAGCGCGATGCTGGCTGCCAGTGCAAGGGGCTTTGTACTCATGTCTTCATCAACGCTTGATACCGGGGCCGTTGTAAATCCGTCCATTGGCGTTTCCGATGATGTAGGTCAGCAGATCGGTAATGAGTTCGGAAGCGTACTTCGGTTCTGGAAAACGCAACTGGCGAAAACAATCGTTGAGCCGCCACTGATGGGTGAGCATGACGCCGCCGGTCATCCGGTAGCCCGGCCAGCCTTGCACGGCCTTGATCGCGCCCCCGTCCGTATTGAAGTTGTGAAGGTTCTGCAAACGGATACGCTTGCCATCAACGCCGTGGCAGGTGTTGCAAGCAAACTCATAAGAACCGGCGCGATACATCGCAATCTCGCGGCCAAGCTCGTAGGCGCGCCGCACCTGCGGGTCGCGCAAAGGCACGGCGATTGCCATGCCTCTGGAATTGGCGGCGACATGGGTGACGAGATTGGTAATGTCCGGCGCGTTGTTTTCGTTGAGGCTCTGGAAAGGATGCGCGGCGATATCCTCAAACTTGAAACCCTGCTTTTCGACCATGCACCAGACGATGCGGCGCTCGGCATCCATGACGGCATCGGCATCCGCGAAATAGCGCGGCATGGCGGCATAAGCGCCCTTGACAACGCCGACACCCTGACCGAGATCGCAACTTTCCGCCAGCGCCACGTTCTTCGGGCCGCGTTGGCTCCGCCAGAGCGCTTCCCCTTTTGTTTCGAACAGTTCGGCGGGATTGAAGTCCTCCATTTCGGCGCGGAATTTGTCGAACTCCGCTTCCGTGGCATCCGGCGTCTGCGCGAAAACGAGCGGCGTCATGCTCAACAGCAGGGCAAAACAAAAGGGAACTACATACTTAACTTGTAACGCCTGTATCCATTTAGTTCCTTCCCCCACTTGCGAGACACCTTCACCATCTCCTTCCCCCGCAAGCGGGACATCTTCACCATCTCCGTCCCCCGCTTGCGGGGGAAGGTTGGGATGGGGGAATGAAATCCCGCTACCCCCACCCTGACCCTCCCCCGCAAGCGGGGGAGGGAAAGTAATTTTTTTCATCACTCGCATGTTATCCGGCAACAATCGTGGTCTCATCCGCCCGCGTTTCGCCCCGGCTGTCGCGCCAGCGGATGACGACTTTGTCGCCCGCCTTCGCGCCCTTGAGCTTGAAGCCGAATACCGGATTGCGCGAAATCGAAATGCCTGTCTGGCCGCTCACAACCATCTTTCCGCCCACCTCCACCGTCAGGTTCTGGATGTAATGCGGCGGTACCGTGTTACCGGCATTGTCTTTGCGCTGGCCGTTTTCCATCGGATGACTGATAAGCACCTTGATCTCGGTGATATCGCCCACGAGTTTGGCGCGAATTTTCATCGGGTCTGTCATGTG
>JAISPO010000034.1 GCA_031274855.1 Zoogloeaceae bacterium
GCGTTTAATCGCGCTCGCCGGAAAAAGCCATCAGCAGGTTGAGCAGGCTGATGAAAATATTGTAGATATTGAGATAGACCGACAGCGTGGCAAGCACATAGTTGGTCTCGCCGCCCTGAACGATGCGGTTGATGTCGTACAGAATATAGGCCGAGAACAGGCCCACAGCGATCACCGAAATCGTCAGATGCAGCGCCGGAAGCTGGAGGAAAAGATTGGCCAGAACGGCGATGATGAGCAGAATCAAACCGGCCGACAGGAACTTGCCCATGTTGGAGAAATCCCGCTTGGTACTCGCCGCGATGCCGGACAGCGTCAGGAAAATGGCGCCGGTGCCGCCAGCAGCCAGCGCAATCAGCGTGCCGCCATTACGGAAACCGAGCGCGACCTGAAGGATAGGCCCAAGAGCCAGACCCAGGAAGAACGTCAGGCCGAGCAGCAGCGCGACGCCGATACCGCTATCCTTGTTACGCTGGATGCCCCACATCATGCCAAAGGCGATGCCCAGAAACAGCGCAAAAGTCAGAATCGGGCTGCCGCCGAGGAAAGAAAAGTTCAACTGCACGCCGATCAACGCGCCAACTACCGTCGGCACCATCGACAGCGCCAGCAGGGCATAGGTGTTGCGCAGTACGCGATTGGTTTGCAGCGCGGAAGCGGAAGCGCCGCCGCCGCGAATGATTTCGTAATTACCTTGCATGGGGAAATATCTCCTGTTGAGGGGTAGGCACTAGAGTAGGGGCTGAAGGGGAAAGTTTCAAGTCTTTTTGAACGATGCGTCAAGCGTATGCGCCCGCTAACTCACGTGGTTGTACGCGGCGCGTGATTTCGGCGCGGGCGGGGAGGGTTTTCAGGTCGTAGTTGGCTTGCATGGCTAGCCATGAGGCGGCATCGCCGCCGAAATAACGCGCCAGCCGTTCGGCGGTATCGGCAGTGACAGCGCGGCGCTCCTTGACGATTTCGTGCAGGCGCGTCGCCGGAACGGCCAAGGCAATCGCCAAGGCATTCACGCTCATGCCAAGCGGGGCAAGAAAATCCTCGCGCAACACTTCGCCGGGGTGGACGGCGCGCATACGGTTGATGGGGCGGCTCATGTTTTTTCCTCAGTGGTAATCAACAATTTCAACATCGGCGGGGCCTTGATTCGTCCATACGAAACACACGCGCCACTGGTCATTGATGCGGATGCTCCACTGTCCGGCGCGGTCGCCGGAGAGCTTTTCCAGCCGGTTACCGGGCGGGGAACGCAAGAAATCCAGCGTTTGCGCCGCGTCAAGCTGGGCCAGCTTGCGCTCGGTTACGTCCCGAATGGCACGCCATCGGCGCGGGCATTTGCCTTCAAATAACGCCTGAGTGTCTTTGCATTTGCATGAACGAATCATGCGGCATGATATTACGCGCCGCGTAATACGTCAAGCGTGGCATAGCGGAAGCTCAAACCCCCAGATAGGCTTTCTGGATTTCCGGGTTGTCGAGCAGCGCGCGTGCCGGGCCTTCGAGGGCGATGCGGCCGGTTTCGAGGACGTAGCCGCGGTCGGCGTGTTCAAGGGCGATGTGTACGTCTTGTTCGACGAGCAGCACGGTGATGCCGGTTTGGCGTACCTGCTGCAAGGTTTCCATCAGTTGCAGCACGACGACCGGCGCGAGGCCCAGACTCATTTCGTCGACCATCAACAGACGCGGCGCGGACATCAGCGCGCGCGCCATCGCGCACATTTGCTGCTCGCCGCCGGACAAGGTTCCGGCCAGTTGGCGGCGGCGCTCGGAAAGGCGCGGGAACAGGGTGTAGATGCGGTCGAGGTCGGTGGCAATCGCGTGTTTGTCGTAGCGCAGATTCGCGCCCATGAGCAGGTTGTCTTCGAGCGTCATGCGGTCGAAGAGTTGACGGCCTTCCGGCTGCTGCGTCAGACCGGCGCGGAAAATCCGGTCACTGGTGCGGCCTGTGATTGATTCGCCGTTGAATATGATTTGGCCGCTTCTGACCGGAATCAGCCCCGAGAGCGCGCGCAGCAGCGTGGTTTTGCCCGCGCCATTGCTGCCCACCAGCGCGACCAGTTCGCCGGAGTGGATGTCGATGTTGACGCCATCGAGCACGACTGCGTCGCCGTAGCCGACATGCAGGTTTTCGACATGAAGCAGCGGCGCGTTCATGTTTTGCGCTTTCCGAGGTAAGCCTCAATGACTGCCGGATTGTTGAGAACGTCCTCGCTCGTCCCTTCGGCGATACATACCCCGTGATGCAGCACCAGCACGCGGTCGCTGAGGCTACGCACGGCTTTCATCACATGCTCGATGACGAGAATGCTCAGGCCCTCGTCGCGCAGCGAGCGGATGACGTCAATGACTTCGTCGATTTCCACCAGATTGAGTCCGGCCATTACTTCGTCGAGCAGCAACATGCGTGGCGACATCGCCAGCGCCTTGGCCAGTTCGAGCCGCTTGCGGTCAGGGCCGCCGAGTTCGTCGGCGCGATGGTCGATGCGGCCATGCAGGTCTACGCGCCGCAGGCATTCGCGTGCGGCTTCACGCGCTTGCGCCAGCGCCTTTTTGTTGGTGTTGCCGAACAGGGCGCCGATGGCCACGTTATCCAGCACCGTCAGGCCGGGGAAGGGCCGCATGATCTGAAAGGTGCGGCCAATGCCCAGATGCGCGCGGCGGAACGCGGGCAGCGGCACGATGTCACGGCCTTCAAAAACAATCGTGCCTTCGCTGGGCGCGAGCGTGCCGGAAACCATGCTGAGCACCGTGGTCTTGCCCGCGCCGTTGGGGCCGATCAGGCCGAGCACTTCGCCGCGCCCAAGGGTGAAGCTCACGTCCTTGACCGCCGTAAGACCGGCAAAGCGGCGCGTCAAGTGGCCTACTTCAAGGATGGGCTCGCTCATAGCTTGTTACGGTGGATGTTGTCGGCAAAGTAGCCCAGCCCCAGGCTGCCGATGCGTCGACGCAAATCGGCCAGACCGCGCGGCATCGCCACTACCGCGACGACGATGACAATGCCGAAGAACAGCGCCGCGATACTGGTGACATTGGCTGCGAGCAATTCGGAAATGGCCGACAGCAGGAAGGCGCCGACCACCGGCCCAAGCACTGTGCCCGGCCCGCCGAAGACGGCCATGATGATCATCTTGACGTTGAGCGTCAGATCGAACGCGCCCGCCGGATCGAGGAAGGTGATGTGATAGGCGTGAATGCCGCCCGCCAGTCCGGCAAACACGCCTGCGATCATGAAGGCCATCACTTTGTAGAGCGTGGTGTTGATGCCCATGACGGCGGCGGCTTCTTCGTTCTCGCGGATGGCGATCAGCCCGTAACCGAAGCGGCTGCGCGAAATCCACCACACCGTCAGCGTTGCCGCCACCAGCAGGGCCAGCGCCGCTTCGTAAAACAGCAGATCATCCTTGAGCAGCGGCAGCACCAGGCCGATGTTCGCGCCCGCGAATTCGATGTTGGAGATGATCGCGTTCATCACCTGCGCCAGCGCCAGCGTGGCAATGGCGAAGTAGTGACCCCGCAGGCGCAGCACCGGCACGCCCAACAGCAGCGCGAACAGCGCGCAGAACGCGCCGCCGACCAGCAGGCCCGTGGCAAAAGACCATCCCAACTGCGTCATCGAGACAGCCACGCCATAAGCGCCCAGCCCGTAGAACGTCGATTGCCCGAAGGAGGCGTAGCCGGTATAGCCGCCCAGAATGTTCCAGCTTTGCGCCAGCACGGCCAGCAGCAGCGCGTCGATGGCGAATTGCAGCATTACGTCCGATCCCCACCAGGGCAGCGCGACGGCGGCGATCAATACGGCTGCGAGCAGCAGGAGTTTCGCGGGCGTTTTCATGTTGTGCGCCCCAACAGGCCCGTGGGCCGCACAATCAGCACCAGCACCAGCAGGCCAAAGCTGACCACGTCAACGAAAGTCGAACCCAGCCACAACGAAGCGAAGGCTTCAATGACGCCCAGCACCAGCGCGCCGACAATCACGCCCAGCGGCGATTCAAGCCCGCCGATGATGGCAATCGCAAAGCACTTGGCCGTCAGTGTCGCGCCGATGTAGGGATTGAGTTGCGACACCATGCCGTACAGCCCGCCGGACACGCCCGCCAGCGCCGCGCCGATGGCGAAAGTCAGCGCATACAGGTGACGCGGCTCCACGCCGTACAGCCGCGCCGCCGTCAGGTTTTGCGCTGTGGCGCGGATGCGCCGCCCCACGCGCGTACGCAGCAGGAACAGCCACATCGT
>JAISPO010000037.1 GCA_031274855.1 Zoogloeaceae bacterium
TCGACCAGCATGACATCCGGCACCAGATCAATCAACTGTTCAAGGGCATCGACGCCATCCTTGGCGGTGACGACGTTGTAGCCTTCGCGGGCGAGCAGCCGGCCGGTGATCTTGCGCACAGTCAGGGAATCATCCACCACCATGACCACGCCCGTCCGCTCGGTGGCAGCCGCCTGGACGAGATCGCCCGGTGGCGTTTGATCGGAGGCAACCGCAGGCGGCGCTGCCGACATCCGGTCGGCCAGCGCCAGCGGGTTCAGGATCAGGACGATCTCGCCATCGCCCAGCACCGTGGCGCCAGCGATCCCGGCCACACGGGCCAGTTGCTCGCCGATGTTCTTGACCACCAATTCCTGATTGCCGATAAGGTCATCGACTTCAACGGCAATACGCTGATCGCCCGTCCGCAACAACAACAGCCAGTGGTAGCGCGCCGGTTCGGGCTGCGCTGCCGGATGACCGAGCAAATGCGGCAGGTAACGCCAGGGGTAGAGGTCGCCCAGCCAGGTTGTTGTTCCTTCTTGGCGAACGGTGGCGATGGTTTCGTTCTTCAGTTCACGCACCTGCGCGATCATTGACGAAGGAATCGCGAAATGCCGCGAGCCGATCCGAACCAGAACCGCCTGCGTGATTGCCAGAGTAAGCGGCAGATGGATCAGGAAGCGGGCATTGCGCCCGTGCGTCGAGTCGATATGGACACGCCCGCCCAGATTGGTAACCACGTTGCGGACAACATCCAGACCGACGCCGCGGCCCGCGATACTGCTCACGGCCTCGGCAGTGGAAAAGCCCGTCTGAAAGATCAGGTCGGCCAGCTTCTCCTGGCTTATCGGCTGGTCCGCCGGAATCAGGCCGGCGGCGATACCCTGTGCCTTGATGCGCTCGTAGTCGAAACCGCGGCCGTCGTCGGTCAGTTCAACAACAATTTCGTTGCCTTCCTGACCGATGCGCAGCACGATCTCGCCCATTTCCGGTTTTCCGGCGGCCTGTCTCTGCTCGGGAGCCTCGATGCCGTGCGCGATGGCGTTGCGCAACAGATGCTCGATCGGGCCGGTCATCTTTTCCAGCACTGAGCGGTCGAGTTCGGTTTGGCCGCCCATGATCTCAAGATTGGCGCGCTTGCCCAACTCCTTCGAGGCTTGCCGGATGACACGGTAGAAGCGGTCGGACATGGTGCTGAAGGGCACTGTGCGGACACCCATCAACGCCTGTGAGTGTTCACGGCTGAGCCGCGCCTGGGCGACCAGCGCCGCATCGGCCTGGTTCAGGTTCTGCAGCAGGGAATGCTGGGAGGTGGCGATATCGTTGACGCTCTCCGCCATCATCCGCGTCAGTTCCTGAAAGCGGGTGAAGCGGTCGAATTCGAGCGGGTCGAAATGCGCGTCTTCTTCGGCAGACAACGCCTGCCGCGACTGCATTTGCAATTCGGCCTGTATTTCGATGTCGCGCAACTGGTTGCGCAGACGAATGACGTTTTCAGTCAGATCCAGCAACGAGCCCTTGATCAAGCGCACTTCGCCTTCAATGCGGCCGCGAGCGATGGCGATTTCACCGGCCTCGTTGACCAGTTTGTCGACGATATCGGCACGCACCCGCAACAGGTTGCGCGCGCCTGCGTCAGTACTGGAAGGCTCAACCGGCGATGGCCTCGAAGCTCTGGCGGAAATTGGCGCTACCGATTGTGCCTTGACCGGCGCCGGTTCAGTACTTGCCGGCCCGGCGCTGAGCGTTGCGACCGGCTGGGCCTTTGCCGAAACTCCCCCGCTCTGGTGCAGGGAATCCATGAGCAAGAAGGCTCGATCGAACGAGGCGTCAAGCATATCCAGAAAGGCCGAAGTCAACGCATTGGCGGAAATGGCCTGCTCGATGCGCGTCTCCATGCCATGCACCAGCTCGCCCAGATTCATGGCGCCCGCCATGCGCGCGCTTCCTTTGAGCGTGTGCAATATCCGCTTGATCTGATTGGCCGCCTCAATGCTGTCGGGCTGCTTGTGCCATGCGCGCAGGCCGGTGGCGATGTCGCGCATCAGGTCGGCGCCTTCCTCAGTGAAGATCGGCAGCAGTTCCTGATCGAGCTGGTCGGGCTGGCGCGGGGAACGGCGGCGCTCCTTGAACGCAGGCGGTTCGCTGGCAGGGGCTTCCTTTTCGGCTTTTGCAGCAGCCCTACCGGGTGAGGCCGCGGGCTGCGAAGACAAATCGTTAAGCGCCGTAGCGAGCGCATCTTCGTTTTCCGGCAAACGTCTGGCCGCAACCGCGCCCACCATGCCTTCAAGCGCGCCTATCGCGCGCGCCAGCAGCAAATGCTGATCTTCAGTAGGCGCGGCGCCTGCGTCGGACAGGCGATTAAGAGCTACTTCCAGCGCATGAGCGAGACCCCGGACGGACATGATGCCGGTGGTCGCCGAGATTCCGGCAAGGGTATGCGCGGCCCGGATCAGCGCGGGGCGCGGCTTGTCACCGGCCGACAACTCATGCTGAAGCGTGGTGATATACCCGTTGGCTTCGCGGAGATAGAGATTGTAAAGCGTCGGCGATAGCGCCAAATCGCCGATCTGGATATCGTCAGACACCGGCGGCGCGGAGGAAACCAGTGTCAGAACCGGCTGCGGCTGTGGCGTTTCCGTGACCGCCGCCGCAGGAGGTTCAGGCTCTAAAGCAGGCGCTTCAGGCTCCGGCTCTGTAACAGGTGTTTCAGCGGCGGCAAATTCCTGATCAAACGCCTCAGGAGATTCCGGTTCCTGAGCAGATGCCCCGGGTTCCGGCTCTACGACAGACATCTCGATGGTGACAGGCTCCTGATCAAATGCCTCAGGAGGCTCAGGTTCCGAAACAAATGCCTCGGAAGGAGGTTCAATATCCGGGAATGGCTCAATCTCGGCAGCCGGTTCAATGGTGACGACTTCTTCGGATACCGGTTCGGCATCAAGGGCCTGCTCCGGCAAAGACTCAACCGGCGTCAGATCGGACTCGGCTGCGGCAACCGGCGGCACAGAAACATCCTCGGCGCCGGTCTTCAACGCTTCGCATGTCGCGGCCAGCGCTGAGGCGTCGAGATACGGCCCGCTGCCTGACTCAAGCTGGCACACCCAGTCATTGAATAACTGATGCGCGTCGCGGAGCATTGCCAGCAGGGCAGGAGAGGCTTCCTGTTCGAGTTGCAGCCAGCGGTTCAACACCTGTTCGACAGCCCAAGCGGCTTCGCCGAGTTCAGTGAGGCCGACCATGCGGCCGCTGCCTTTGAGTGTGTGGAAGCTGCGCCGAACGGTGGTTAGCGTTTCGCGATCATGCGGATGATCCGCCAGTCGCGGCAAATGCGCCTCAATCGCCGCCAGAACCTCGTGGGATTCCTCTATGAAAATGCCGAGAAGTTCGGCGTCGATTTCCTCGGCGCTGGCCTCGGCCAGTCGCGCTGCTTCCGGCGACGGCTGGGTAACCGGCGCGCTGACCGGCGCAATTTGGGCAACGGCAGCGGCCAGATCAGTGGTGGGCTGGTCGCTTTCCAAGGCAACGATGGCCGCGCTGGCCTGTTCGGCCAGCGCAGCGTCTTCGACCAGTTCGGCGTTATCGCGCACGACTTCAAGGTGTTGGCGAATTTCGCCGCGCAATGCCGTATCTTCGGGTTGGCTGTGCAAGGCGCCAACCAGCGTATTGGTCAAGTGGCGAGCATGCTCAAGTTCAATTTCCGCCGTAGGCCCCAGCGCTTCGGTGTCGGGGACAGCGGCCGTTGGCCGCAGGTAGCGGTCGATATCGGCTGATCCGTGTTGCAGGTCTTCGACGAAAAAGCCCAGAGCGGAGAAATTGCTGGCAACCGCTTCGAAGTCGGCTTGTCCGTGATCCTGCGGGGCGGCCATGAAGCCTTCGACAGCCGTCTCGCATTCGCGCAGAACTTCCACTGCCCGTTCCTGACCGAGTACGGTCAGCACGCCTTGCGTTTGCTGAATCGGCTTGATGAGGGTGGCCAGTTCGTCTGTGCGCGACTGATCCCGGAAGAAAGCGTCGAGCACCTGTTCAATCGTACCCAGATTGATCTGGATTTCCTTGACCACCTGACTGAGCAGGAGCTTTTCCTGAGCCTGCCGCGACACTTCGTCGAGGAGGGGTGTTTCCAGCGCGGTCAGCGGCTTGCCGTGCAGGGCAGCGTCGAGACGATTGCTGACAGTGGTTACCTGCTCGGCAAATTCATCGCCAAGACGCTGATAGTGGATCAGCGCCTCATCCAGCAGCAGCAGGGCAGTCGCCATCTCCAGAGCGAGCGCCTCGTTGTGGGCTAGGGGCGTGCGGCGCAGATCGTCAACAACACCAAGCACCAGCCGGGTCAGCCGGGAAATATCCTGATGTTGCAGATTGTCGGCCTGTGTGACCAGTTCCTTGATGAGATCATGGAACTGGGGCAGCGCCGCCGCCGTACCGGCGCAGAACCGGTTCCATGCCTCGACTGCCGGAGTCAGGTCTTCACGGCAGGCGTGCAGAATGCGGCGTAGCGGTTCAATATCCGCGTCGACCTGCTGCGGAATCAGCTTGTCCAGACGGAAGGCGGAACGCACAGCCTGAATCTGATCGCTCATCGCCCCGCTGACTGCCACATAGTAGAGGGTATTGCGCATCAGCCGCTCGGCGATATTGCGCGAACCTTCGCTCAGGCGTTTTATCTGGGTATCGATGCGTGCGCAAAGCCGCCGCGCGCCGACATCCGGGGTGGCATTGGCCGCCAGAGTGTCCATGAATGCCAGCGCGGACCACCAGAACGACCGGGCTGCCGGCTGTACCTGCGTCATTTCAACGACAGTCAGTGCGCTACGCATTTCCTGAACGCCACGCGCGTCGCGCTTGAGCCATTTGAGCAGGCCGCGCTCATAAACGAGACGGGCGGCTTTGACGCGCGCGACGAATTCGGTTGGGTCAAGCGCAGCCAGTTCCTGTTGGCGTGGCGGGGGGCGCAGCGATAAATCCGGGAAGAATAAGTCGGAAGGAACCGGATCGCTCTGGCCGGTGAGCGCCGAGAGCTGGCGGTACATCGGCAACAAACGCAGAGGCTGATCCGGCTGACCGGCGCTCAGGTCTTCGAGATAGTTGCGGATGGCTACGATGGCATAACGCGCCATATCGCTGACCGCTTCGCCGTAGTCGAGCTTGCCTTCGTCGACGGCTCCAATTACCTGCTCAAGGACTTCGGAAAAGCGGGTAACGCCATCAAAGCCAACAATCGAGAGGGCGCCGTGTGCCTGATGCAAATGCGTCCGGGCGGCCTTGAGATGCGTGGAATCCGCATCCTCGGCGCCGTAACGCTCCAGCGCTTCCAGCGTCCGCTCCAGGGCAAGGTCAATTTCACCCTTGACCCAGGTCAGCGGGCCGATGTCCAGTTCGGCAGACATAGTCATGAGTGATGTTGTCGCGTCAGACCTTGAAACCGGAAACCGAACTCTTCAGTTCGGCAGCGAGTTCGGCAAGTTCGCCGACCGAGACAGCCGTTTCCTGAGTACCCGCCGCCGTCCGCTCGGTAATGCTGAGAATATCCCGCATTCTGGAGGCCACTGTGGTGGCCGTTGTGGCTTGGGCTTGAGTGTCGGCGGAAATGTGCTCAATCAGGTTGGCCAAGTTGGCCGACACGGTCGAGATTTCAGTCAGCGCCTGACCGGCGGCATCGGAAAGTCTGGCGCCCTGCACCACTTCCTGAGTGGAAGTTTCCATGGCGGATACGGCGTCCTGAGTATCGGCCTGAATCGTCTTGACGATGGCCGCGATTTGCTTGGTCGCTTCCGCTGACCGTTCGGCCAGCCGCTGCACCTCTTCGGCCACCACCGAGAA
>JAISPO010000098.1 GCA_031274855.1 Zoogloeaceae bacterium
TAGGCTTCGTCATCTTCCGCGTACACCGTTATCCAGAGCTTTTCTTTGGGCAGCTTGAACACGCCGGTCAGCAGTTCCCATGCGTAGTGGATGGCGTCGCGCTTGAAGTAATCGCCGAAGCTGAAATTGCCCAGCATTTCGAAAAAGGTGTGATGCCGCGCGGTATAGCCGACGTTTTCCAGATCGTTGTGTTTACCGCCGGCGCGTACGCATTTCTGCGAACTGGCGGCGCGGCTGTAGGGCCGCTTGTCGAAGCCGAGAAACACATCCTTGAACTGGTTCATGCCAGCATTGGTGAACAGCAGGGTCGGGTCTTCGTGCGGCACCAGCGAACTGGAGGCGACGACTTGATGGCCCTTGCCGGCGAAGAAATCGAGGAAGGCTTGACGAATTTCGGAGCTTTTCATGGCGATTGCGGAAGTTGCGGCGTAATTTATTGATTTTACGCGAACAGCCGGTAAATTAACTGCCGATTCCGGTAGAATCGCGCACGCGCCCTGCCGGTTGGCGCGTCTTTCGGAAGTACAAGCGCAACGGGTTTCACCTTGCGCCACCACCTCACCGCCTGAACCGGTACCCGTTGCATACGGGCAGGCCGTTTCAGGAGATTCAATGAAGTTTGCCGACCTCGGGCTGTTGCCCGAACTCCTCCGCGCCGTCGAAGACGCCGGCTACACGGAGCCTACGCCCATCCAGACCCAGGCCATTCCGGTCATTCTGTCAGGCCGCGATGTCATGGGCGGCGCCCAGACCGGCACCGGCAAAACCGCCGGTTTCACGCTGCCCATGCTGCACCGGCTGGCGCGGCATGCCAACAGCAGCCCCTCGCCGGCGCGCCATCCGGTACGCTGCCTGATCCTGACGCCGACGCGCGAACTGGCCATGCAGGTGCATGAGAGCGTCGTCACCTACGGCAAGCATCTGTCGCTGGGCGCTGTCTGCATCTACGGCGGCGTCGATATCAAGCCGCAGATTGCCGAGTTGCGCGCAGGCCGCGAAATCGTTGTCGCCACGCCCGGACGCCTGCTCGATCACGTCGAGCAAAAGAGCGTGAACTTCGGGCAGGTCGAATTCGTCATCCTCGACGAAGCCGACCGGATGCTCGATATGGGTTTCATTCCCGACATCCGCCGCATCCTCGGCATGTTGCCCAAAGAGCGCCAAAGCCTGTTGTTCTCCGCCACTTTCTCGGACGAGATCAAGAAGCTCGCCGACACCATGCTGCGCAATCCGCAACTGATCGAAGTCGCACGGCGCAACACCGTTTCCGAGACCATCAGCCATCGGGTGCACATGGTCGAAGCCGACCGCAAACGCTACCTGCTGCTGCATCTCCTCAACGAGCGATCCGACATGCAGGCGCTGGTTTTCGTCGGCACCAAATTCGGCACGGCGCGGCTGGCCGCCTGGCTGGAACGTCAAGGCGTCAACGCTGTCGCCATCCACGGCGACAAAAGCCAGCAACAGCGCACCGAGGCGCTCGACGCCTTCAAATCCGGCGTCGCGCGTGTCATGGTCGCCACCGATGTCGCCGCTCGCGGTCTCGATATCGACGATCTGCCGCATGTCATCAATTACGAGTTGCCGCGCGTCGCCGAAGACTACATCCATCGCATCGGCCGCACCGGTCGCGCCGGAAAACAGGGGGACGCCACCTCGCTGGTCGCCCCCGAAGAAAAACCGCGCCTCGCCGATATCGAAAAACTCATCAAGCGCAAAATCGAACAAGTCCCCGTCGACGGCTATGCCATCAGCGCCGCGATGGGATCCGAAAAGCGCGGCCACGGCCACCCGCACCGCGAACGCGAACGCCACGGCCCCAAGGCCCCGGTACGCCTGCCTCCTACCGCCGGCCACCTGCCCATGATCGCCGCCGACGGCTTCGACTTCGGCAAACCCTACGAAGCCAAAGGCGACGACAGCGACGCCTCCGCTAAATCGGAACAAGCCCCGCCTAAACGCCCGCTACGCCCCGTCGCCGCGCTGCTCGGCGGGATGGGGAAGAAATAGGGATCGGCTTCCAGTATCAGCCGCAGATAAATCACTTGCGGTATCGGTTCAGGATGGGGTCATGCCTGAAATTCAAAAACCGAATTTAATTTAATAATAATTTCCGTATACAAAGTATTATTACTGGATAAGGAATCGTTTTATGTCCAGTGAAGATTTGAAGCCCCATCCGAGGAAAAGCAACAGGCCCATGCTCTCCGTCACCGTGCGCATTCCGGTCGATGTGATTGAGGCAATGAAAACCATCGCGCCGCAGCGCGGCCTTACCGGTTATCAGACACTGCTCAAGTCGTATGTGAAGGAGGGCCTGCGCCGGGACGAAGCCCAGCTTGCCGTCACGCACGACCGGCTTATCGAGGCGCTCAAGCGTCATGGCGTAACCCCCGAAGTGATCGAGCAAGCCGCGCAGGAAGCGCGTACCGCTTGAGGGACGCCGGGCAGCACGCGAGACGCGTGCTGCCCGGAATCATCAAAAACGCTTGCCTTGCCGCGCTCAGGCGGCTAATTTCAAAGGATCCCCTGCTCGATCATCGCATCGGCGACCTTGACGAAGCCCGCAGTATTCGCGCCGGCCACATAGCTCACCGAACCATCGGCCTGCGTGCCATACTTGAGGCAGGCGGTATGGATGTTTTGCATGATCCCGAGCAGACGCGCATCGACTTCCTCGCGCGTCCAGGACAAGCGCATCGCGTTCTGGCTCATTTCCAGCCCCGAGGTGGCGACGCCACCCGCGTTGCTGGCCTTGCCCGGCGCGTAAAGCACGCCCGCGCGCTCGAACACTTCAACCGCCTCCAGCGTTGAAGGCATGTTGGCCCCTTCGGCCACACACAGCACGCCGTTCTTGACCAGCGTTTTGGCGTCCTCGCCGTCGAGTTCGTTCTGCGTCGCGCAGGGCAGAGCCACGTCCACCTTGACGCCCCAAGGCTTCGCGCCTTCGACGAACTTGACGCCCGTGCGCTTGGCGTAATCGCTGATACGGCCATAGAGGTTGTTCTTCACGTCCATGAGCACAGCGAGTTTTTCCGGCGTGAAGCCTGCCTCGTCAATGACGAGGCCGCTCGAATCGGACGCCGTCACCACCTTGGCGCCGAGCGCCATCGCCTTCTCGATCGCGTACTGCGCCACGTTGCCAGAACCGGAAACCGACACGCGCAGGCCGTCGATGCTGCGGCCTTTGCGCTTGAGCATTTCCTGCGCGAAGTACACCGTGCCGTAGCCCGTCGCTTCGGGCCGCATCAGCGAGCCGCCGAAGGAGATGCCCTTGCCGGTAAACACGCAATCGGCGCGGTTGGTCAACTTCTTGACCATGCCCGCGATGTAGCCCACTTCGCGCCCGCCCACGCCGATATCGCCTGCCGGCACATCGGTGTCGGAACCGACATGACGGAACAACTCGGTCGCAAACGCCTGACAGAAGCGCATGATTTCGCCCGCGCTCTTGCCCTTGGGATCAAAGTCGGAACCGCCCTTGCCGCCGCCCATCGGCAGCGTGGTCAAGGCATTCTTGAAAGTCTGCTCAAAAGCCAGAAACTTGAGCACTGAAAGATTGACGGACGGATGGAAACGCAAACCGCCCTTGTAAGGCCCGATGGCCATGCTGTGCTGGATGCGGAAGCCGCGATTGACACGCACATTACCCTGGTCATCGACCCAACTGATGCGGAACATGATCACGCGCTCGGGTTCAACGAGCCGCTCAAGCAGGCTGCGCTCGGCATAGCGCGGGTTCTTTTTGATGAAAGGCCACAAGCTGTGCATCACCTCGGTGACAGCCTGAAGGAATTCGGGTTGTTGAGGATTGTTGGCGGCAACATGCGAGAGAAAGCCGTCAAGGGTTTCGTAAGACATGGCTAATAACCTTTGTTAAAGAGTTGGATAAGCATTTTTTGGAAAACCAGATATTATCTCACGGTTTTTACCCAAACTCAAAGCCGACAGCGGTAAATGCTTCAAGACAGGTTACAGGTTTCAGGATGCAGGTTACAGTTTCTGGTGTTGAGGCTCGCTACGCGAGCCTCAACAAACTTTACTGAATCCTGGAACCTGAACCCTGATTAAGCCAATGATCCCGCCGTTCTTTCGGCAAACGGCGTTTGGCGGCGGGCTTTACCATTTTGGGGATGGCTTCCCAAATCGATATCTACGAGGAAATGAGCACGCTTTCGGCCCGCATGGTCAAGGCGGCGCGGGCGCATGATTGGGACAACCTGATCGCGCTCGAAAAGTCGGTCGCGGCAATACGCCGTTCTCTGACCAGAGACGACGATGACAGCCGCCTCTCCCTCATTGAGCGCGACACAAAACGCGCCTTGATCCGGCGCATTCTCGACGACGACGCCGAAATCCGCCGCTACACTGAGCCGTGGATGGAACGGCTGCGCCCCTTCTTCGGCAGCGCCGTTGCCGCGAGATAGCCCCTTGTTAAGCCGCCCGCCGTGTCTTGCCTGCCCGCGCGGGCATGTGGCACAGGCCGCAGACATAGCCGCGGGTCGGGTCGTAGGCGTGGGCGACGAATTCGCCGCCGCATTCTTTGCAGGTCGCCATTTGCAACATGCTGGCGTCGAAGAATCGCACCATCGTCCAGGCGCGGGTCAGCGATAGCACGGTTTCCATTCCGGCGCGGTTGATTTTTTCCAGATACAGCCGATAGGCTTTGATGATGAGTTCCAGCCCTTCGAGCTTGGTGTTGCGGTCGAGGAAGCGGTAATAGGCCATGAACAGCGAAGCATGCACGTTCGGCTGCCAGGTCATAAACCAGTCGGTCGAAAAAGGCAGCATACCCTTGGGCGGGGAAACGCCTTTGACTTCCTTGTACAGTTTGAGCAGACGTTCGCGGGAGAGCTTGGTCTCGACTTCAAGCAGTTGCAGGCGCGCGCCCAACTGGATGAGATCAACCGCCAGACGAATATCCCGCGCTTCCAGAATCACGGATTTGTTACGCATGTGGCCTCCCTTGAAACGCTTACAGTCCGCAGCCGGTCAGGCCACGGCTTCGACCGGCTTGCCGGCAGCCAGAATCGCCGCGTGAATATGGCCGACGCCACGATCGCGCTCGTGGTTGGCCAAGAGATCAAGCAGCAGGGAATCTTCGAAACGGAAGCGGCACAGCAGCATTTCCGAGTTGGCCATTTTCAGCACCTGGCCCGGAGTGAGTTTCGCCAGAATGTCGGCAATCTCTTCGCTGAGGCCCAGACGGAAAATGGCAGCTTCCTTGTCGGAGCGCACCATGTTCTGCGCCAGCATCAGATAGGCGAGATTGACTTCCTTGATATCGTTGTAGGTGTCGGCCGGGTTCATCGCGTAGCTCCTTGAAAATCCCGTCCTCACGGCTACTTTGACGGTGTTTGCATTGTTGGGGAAACCCGTCAAGGAGAAAATCACCGAAAAACTGTTTCTTTTGTAAGAAATGGATAGCGCGGTTTTGTAACAAAAAACCTTACAAAACCTCAGTAAGCGATTGAAAAACCATCTTGTTAACCAGACCGGATAAGCTGATTACAATGCCCGCTTATGGACCCAGCGATCAACTATTGCTCCCACTGCGGCGCCCCGACCACGGCGAGGATTCCGCTCGGCGACCACTTGCCCAGACGGGTATGCGACCGCTGCGGCATCATCCATTATCAGAATCCACGGCTGATCGTCGGCGCGTTGCCGGTGTGGCAAGACCAGATTTTGCTGTGCCGCCGGGCCATTGAGCCGCAGCGGAATAAATGGACGCTGCCGTCGGGCTTCATGGAAAACGGCGAGACCGTCGCCGAAGCCGCGCTGCGCGAAACCCGCGAGGAGGCCAACGCCAGCATCGAACTGGACGAGATCTACACCATGATTTCCGTCCCCCAGATCAATCAGGTGCATATCGTTTATCGCGCCGTCTTGCGCGACCTGAATTTCTCGTCCGGCGAAGAATCGCTCGAGGTGCGGCTGTTCGGCGAACATGAAATTCCCTGGAACGACATCGCATTCCGCAGCATCGCCCTGACGCTCAGGCATTATTTCGAAGATCGCCGCGCCGGTTCGTTCCGGTTTCATTCCGGCGACCTCCCTCCCCTCTGACCGGAAACCTGCCATGACCTTTGCCACCGCCGACCTCTGCGACCGCCATGAAGAAGCGCTACGCGCCGGTACATTGCGCGTGCTTGCTCCGATGTTCCGCAGCTTCGGGGGCTGCGCGGCATTTCATGGCCGCATCGCCACGCTCAAGCTGTTCGAGGACAACTCTTATGTGCGCAAAGCGCTGGCGCAACCCGGCGAGGGCCGCGTGCTCGTCATTGATGGCGGCGGCTCGCTGCGCCGCGCCTTGGTCGGCGACCAGCTTGCCGCGCTCGGCGTCGAAAACGGCTGGGCCGGCATGGTCGTTTATGGCTGCATCCGCGACGCCGCCGCCATCCGCGCCATGAACATCGGCGTGCTGGCGCTCGCCACCCATCCTCAAAAAACCGACAAGAAAAACGTGGGAGAAGCCGATGTGCCGGTCAGCTTCGGCGGCCTCACCTTCCACGCGGGCGAATGGCTCTATGCGGATGACGACGGCGTTCTGGTCGCCGCCAACGCCCTTGAGTAAGGCCACATAAGGCCCCATCCCCTTTCACAAGCAAGAATGATGTTTCGCATTGCGGAATGCAAGCCGCAATGTAATGATTTTTATGCGAAAAATAAATTCTCATATCTTATATAAGATACTTGTTTCGCCACATCAACCTGCCTATACTGCCTCTCAGTTGTACCCCCAACCCCTGACAGAGAGGATAAAAAAATGACTGATCGTCAAACTCAAATCGCCGCCCTGGAAAAAGACTGGGCCGTCAATCCGCGCTGGAAGAGCGTCAAGCGCGGTTATAGCGCCGCCGACGTGGTACGCCTGCGCGGTTCCCTGCAAATCGAGCACACACTCGCCAAACGCGGCGCCGAAAAACTCTGGCGTCTGGTCAATGGCGAGGCGAAGAAGGGTTACGTCAACGCCTTCGGCGCCATCACTGCCGGCCAAGCCATGCAGCAGGCAAAAGCCGGACTGGAGGCGGTGTATCTCTCCGGCTGGCAGGTCGCCGCCGACGGCAATACTTCCGAAACCATGTACCCCGACCAGTCGCTCTACGCCTATGACTCGGTGCCCACGATGGTTCGGCGCATCAACAACACTTTCAAGCGCGCCGACGAAATTCAATGGAGCCGTGGCATCGTCCCCGGTGACAAGGACTTTGTCGATTATTTTCTGCCCATCGTTGCCGATGCCGAAGCCGGTTTCGGCGGCGTGCTCAACGCCTTCGAACTGATGAAGAACATGATCGTCGCCGGCGCTGCGGGCGTGCACTTTGAAGACCAGTTGGCCGCCGTCAAAAAGTGCGGTCACATGGGCGGCAAGGTGCTCGTGCCCACGCAGGAGGCTGTCGAAAAGCTGACTGCCGCGCGTTTCGCTGCCGATGTCATGGGCGTGCCCACCATCGTGCTGGCGCGTACCGACGCCGAGGCCGCCAACCTGCTGACCAGCAACCACGACGCCAACGACAAGCCCTTCCTCACCGGCGAGCGCACGCAAGAAGGCTTCTACCGCGTCAAGAATGGTTTGGAGCAAGCCATCAGCCGCGGCGTTGCCTACGCGCCCTATGCCGATCTGGTCTGGTGCGAAACCGGCACGCCCGACCTCGGCTTTGCGCGTGAATTCGCGCAGGCCGTGTTGAAGGCCAGCCCGGGCAAAATTCTCGCCTACAACTGCTCGCCCTCGTTCAACTGGAAGAAGAATCTGGACGACAAGACCATCGCCAAATTCCAGGACGAAATCGCCGCGATGGGCTACAAGTATCAGTTCATCACTCTGGCCGGCATTCACATCAACTGGTTCAACACCTTCCAGTTCGCGCACGCCTACGCCCGCGGCGAAGGCATGAAACACTATGTCGAGCAGGTGCAGGAGCCGGAATTCGCCGCGCGCGACAAAGGCTACAGCTTCGTCTCGCATCAGCAGGAAGTCGGCGCGGGTTATTTCGACGATGTCACCACCGTCATTCAAGGCGGCTCAAGCAGCGTCAAAGCCCTCTCCGGCTCCACCGAAGAAGCGCAGTTTCACTGACAGTTGTGGTTTTGGCCCTCCCCTTCAAG
>JAISPO010000122.1 GCA_031274855.1 Zoogloeaceae bacterium
GAGCGCTTGCGGAGGTCTTCGGCGCGAATTTCGCGGCTGCCTTCGGCGATGGCTTGGGTGATGCTGGCGCGCAGTTCGGCGGCGAAGGCGGTGTTTTGCACAATGATGTTCGCTTCGCGGGCCATCAGCAGGCTGAAGGGGTCGATATTCGATGAGCCGACAGTGGCCCAATGGCCGTCGATGACGGCAACTTTGGCGTGCAGGTGGCTGCGCCGGTATTCGTGGATGATGATGCCGCCGCCAATCAGGTTGCCGTACAGGGCCTGCGTCGCGTAATTCATGATGATGTGTTCAATGCGGCCTTGCAGCAGGATGATGACGCGCACGCCGCGGGCGGCGGCGTCGAGCAGGGCATGGCGGAAGCGCAGGCCGGGCAGGAAGTAGGCATTGGCGAGCACGATTTCTTCGCGGGCCGAGCCGATGGCATCGAGATAGGCTTTTTCGATGTCGTGCCGGTGACGCAGGTTGTCGCGGATGGCGAAGGCGGCCTTAATGTCGCCGACCGCTTGCGAGACCGGCGGCGTGGCCGCAGGTATTGGAATGCGCCGCCGGAAATTAGCCCAGCGCACCAGACGCCAAAGGCGATGCGCGGTACGCCGGATGGGATCGAGCAGGGGGCCTTCAACCTTGACGGCGTAGTCGAGCCGCGGCGCGGGCAGATCGGGCGCAAGCGCCTCGGAGATGATGTTGATGCCGCCGACGAAGGCGATGTGGCCGTCAATGACGGCGAGCTTGCGATGCAGACGCCGCAGCCGGTGCCGCCGCAGCCGCAGGCGCTGAAGATCAGGACGATAGACCAGAACTTGAGCGCCGGACGAGATGAGCGCGTAGCCATGGTTCGCCAGAAAGCCGCTGCTGCCGAAGCCATCCACCATTACGCATACCGAGACGCCCCGCTGTGCGGCGCGGCGGAGCGCGGCGCTGACGGCTTTGCCGGTTTCGTCGTCGGCGTAAATGTAGCTTTCCAGATGGACTTCGGCCTGCGCCTGATCAATGGCCGCAATCAGGGCAGGAAAGTACTCGACGCCGCTGCGTAACAGGGTGATGCGGTTGCCGGAGAAAAAGTGCGGCTTCATGCGGCGGGATCAGGAAACGGAAAACATCCTCTCCAGCGCGATTTTGGCGGGTGCCGCCTCACGCGCCGGTACGGCGATGCGATTGACGATGTTGCCCTCGGCGAGATTTTCCAGCGTCCAGGCCAGATGCTGCGGGTCGATGCGCTGCATGGTCGGGCACATGCAAATGACATCGCCCATGAACTGAGCGATTTTGCCCTCCGGTTTTACCTCTCCGGCCAGCCGTTCGACCAGATTGAGTTCGGTGCCGACCAGCCAGCGCGTGCCGGATGGAGAGGCTTTGACGGTGGCGATAATCCGCTCGGTCGAGCCGACTTCATCCGCGGCTTCGCAAACCTCAAAGGAGCACTCCGGGTGCGCGATGACGCGGCCTTCAGGGTACTGCGCGCGAAAGCGGGAAATCTGCGTCGGCTGGAACATTTGATGCACTGAACAGAAGCCATGCCAGAGGATGATTTTCGCCTCACGAATTTGTTTGGCGGTCAGGCCGCCCATTTCCAGATCGGGATTCCAGACCACCATCTGACCGAGGGGGATGCCCATTTGATAGCCGCTCCACCGGCCCAGATGCTGGTCGGGAAAGAACAGTACCTTGGGCCGCTGCTTGAACGACCAATCGAGAATTTGCGGCGCGTTGCTCGATGTGCAAATGATGCCGCCATGCGCGCCGCAAAACGCTTTCAGATCGGCGGCGGAATTGATGTAGCTGACGGGGGTGATCTGCTGATCGGGATCGAGCACGGTAGCCAGCTCGCGCCATGCGCGTTCGACCTTGGCGAGATTGGCCATGTCGGCCATTGAGCAACCGGCGGCCAAATCCGGCAGGACGGCAATCTGATCGGGACGCGAGAGAATGTCGGCGACCTCGGCCATGAAATGCACGCCGCAAAAGACGATGTACTCGGCATCCGACTGGGCGGCGAGGCGGGAGAGCTTGAGCGAATCGCCGGTCAAGTCGGCGTGTTTGAACACCTCGGCGCATTGATAGTGATGACCGAGAATGACGGCCCGTTTTCCCAAGCGGGCGCGGGCGGCGCGGATGCGCTCCCCGGCCTCCTGATTGGCGAGGGCGTTGAACTTGTCGAAGCTGATGGCGGCGGTCTGCATGGGGGTGGCCTATATAGTGATTTTGTGGAAGTTTAGCAGGCTGCCATAAGCTTTCCATGAGGCTTGGCGCCGGCAAATTCCGGTTTTCCGGATCGGGAGTGTGGCAAAATTATAAATTACGCCCGGGCTGGCCCCGAAACGGCAATCGCCGGATTCCCGCAGGATGGATTCGCCCGAAATTTGTTTTTCACTGGAGAGCTGTAATGAGGACGCCGCAAGAGGTAATGAAAATGATCGAGGAGCAGGAGGTCAAGTTCGTCGACTTCCGTTTCACCGATACCCGTGGCAAGGAACAGCATGTGGGGGTGCCGATCAAGGCGTTCGGCATGGACAAGTTCGAGGACGGTCTGGCATTCGATGGTTCTTCGATTGCCGGCTGGAAGGGCGTTCAGGCTTCCGACATGCTGTTGATACCGGACGCGAACACCGCCTACATCGACCCGTTCATGGACGAAACGACGCTGGTGCTGACTTGCGATGTGGTCGATCCCGCCGAAGGCAAGGGCTACGACCGCGATCCGCGCTCGCTGGCCAGACGCGCCGAGGCTTATTTGAAGTCCTCCGGTCTGGGCGATGTCGCCTACTTCGGCCCCGAACCCGAATTCTTCATTTTCGACTCGGTGGAGTGGAAGGTGGATATGTCCGGTTCCTACTGCAAGGTGTTCTCCGAAGAGGCGGCTTGGGCTTCCGACGAGAAGATTGATGGCGGTAATGTCGGCCACCGGCCCACGGTCAAGGGCGGTTATTTTCCGGTGCCGCCGGTCGATAGCCTCAACGATATCCGCGCCGCCATGTGTCTGGCCGCCGAGGCCTGCGGTCTCGAAGTGGAAGTGCATCACCATGAAGCGGCGACCGCCGGTCAGTGCGAACTGGGCACCAAGTTTGATTCGCTGGTGCGCCGCGCCGATCTGACGCAGGCGCTCAAATACGTCATTCACAATGTCGCCCACAGCTACGGCAAGACCGCGACTTTCATGCCCAAGCCCATCGTCGGCGACAACGGGTCGGGTATGCATGTGCATATGTCGATCTGGAAGAACGGCAAGAACCTGTTTGCGGGCAACGGCTACGCCGGACTGTCCGAGTTCGCGCTGTATTACATCGGCGGCATCATCAAGCACGCCCGCGCGCTCAATGCCATCACCAACCCGCTGACCAACTCGTACAAGCGGCTGGTGCCAGGCTTCGAAGCGCCGGTCAAGCTGGCCTATTCGGCGCGTAACCGCTCGGCTTCGATCCGCATCCCGCATGTGCAGTCCGACAAGGCCCGCCGGATCGAAGTCCGCTTCCCCGATCCGGGCGCGAACCCCTACCTGTCCTTTGCCGCCCTGATGATGGCCGGTCTCGACGGCGTCCAGAACAGAATCCATCCGGGCGAACCGGCTGACAAAAACCTGTACGACCTGCCGCCGGAAGAGGACGCCAAAATTCCGACCGTCTGCTCGTCGCTCGACATGGCGCTCGAATATCTGGACAAAGACCGCGAATTCCTGACCCGTGGCGGCGTGTTCAGCAACGACATGATCGACGCCTTCATCGAACTGAAAATGGAGGAAGTCACCCGCTTCCGCATGACCACCCATCCGCTCGAATACGAAATGTACTATTCGATCTGAACCGGATGGCGGCAACTGTCGTCAAAAAAGGACGGGCTAGGCCCGTCCTTTCTTTTAGCCTAAACTACCAAGGTTGAATAA
>JAISPO010000149.1 GCA_031274855.1 Zoogloeaceae bacterium
GAATCCTTTCTCAAGCAGGTCAAGCTGACGCCCGATGCGGTCAATGCTTACTATGACGCGAATACCGCCAAATTCCAGGTGCCTGAGCAGTTGCGCGCCGAGTATCTCGTGCTGAGCCATGACCGCATGACCGATCAGGTGTCGATCAGCGAAGACGAAATAAAGGCTTGGTACGCCAAACACCCCTACCGGCAGGCGGAAGAGCGGCAGGCCAGCCACATATTGATTCTCGTTGGGGCCAAGGCTGCGGACGAGGAAGTCAATGCGGCTCAGGCGAAAGCCGATGAAGTGCTGGCGCTGGCCAAAAAGTCACCCAAGGATTTCGCCAAGCTGGCCAAGCAGCATTCACAGGATTCTGGATCGGCAACACAGGGCGGCGATCTCGGCTGGTTTGGCCGCGGCGCGATGGTCAAGTCTTTCGAAGATGCCGTGTTTTCGATGAAGGAAGGTCAGGTCTCGGACCTCGTTCGTTCGGATTTCGGTTTCCACATCATCAAGCTCACCGGCATCCACGCCGAGCGTAGCCGCCCGCTGGACGAAGTGCGCAACGAAATTGTCGCCACGCTGAAGGCGCAGGCCGCCGAGAAAAAGTACATCGAGGCCGCAGAAGGTTTCACCAACACTGTCTACGAACAATCGGACAGCTTGGCGCCCGCCGCGGAGAAATACAAACTGACCATCCAGACCAGCGACTGGCTGCGCAAAGGCGCTGGGGCAGCGGGGCCGCTGGGCAATGCCAAACTCATGGCCGCGCTGTTCTCGGATGACGCGATCAAGGAAAAACGCAATACCGAGGCGGTTCAAATCGCGCCCAAAGTGCTCGTTTCGGCGCGGGTGCTTGAATACAAACCCGCGACCCAGCAGCCGCTCGAAATGGTCGCGCCGACGATTACCGCTTTCCTGACGCATCAGGAAGCGGCCAAATTGGCGGCAGCGGAAGGCGAACAAAAGCTGGATCAACTGAACAATGGCGGCAAAGTCAGCGTGGCTTGGAGCAAGCCTCGCGGTATGAAAAAAGGCATGGCAGGCGAATTGCCCGTTCAGGAACTCAACGCGATTTTCCGCGCCGATGCGGAAAAATTGCCCGCCTACGCGGGAGTTTCCAGCCCCAACGGCTACACCTTGCTTCGCATCACCAAAGTCAAGCGCTTTGCCGCAGATGGCGCCGACACGCCGCAGGCGGGCGTCTTGCGCAACGAATACACCAAGCAGATCGCCGGTGAAGAACTGGCCGCCTGGCTCGCCGTGCTGCGAGAGAAATATCCGGTGAAAATCAACCGGACGATGCTGGAAAGCAAGGATCAGTAGGAAACCCCATCCCCACCCAAACCCTCCAACACAGCCCCCGAGGAAAACTCGGGGGCTTTTTTATTACACCGGCATCGGTTCAGGATTGCCAAGGGCGGTGGTGTTCAGGCCGCCGTCGACGTACATGATTTCGCCGGTGATGCCGCTGGCGAGGTCGGAAAGCAGGAAGGCGGCAGCGTTGCCGACTTCTTCGATGGTGATGTTGCGGCGCAGGGGCGCGTGGTGCGCGTTGTAGGCCAGCAGCTTGCCGAAGTTGCCGACGCCGGAGGCGGCCAGCGTTTTGATCGGGCCGGCGGAAATGGCGTTTGCGCGGATGCCTTGCGGGCCAAGGCAGAAGGCCAGATAGCGGGTTGCCGCTTCCAGACTGGCTTTGGCCAGACCCATGGTGTTGTAGTTGGGCATGGTGCGCTCGGCGCCCAGATAGGTGAGCGCGAGCAGGGCAGGGTTGTTGCCTTTGAGCAGCAGCGGACGAGCGGCTTTGGCCAGCGCCGGATAGCTGTAGGAGGAAACATCATGCGCGATGCGGAAAGCCTCGCGCGAAATGCCATCAAGGAAATCGCCTTCAATCGCTTCGGTGGGGGCGAAGGCGATGGAATGCACCAAGCCGTCGAGGCCGTCCCAGCGCTGGCCGATATCGTCGAACAGCTTGGCGACCTGCGCGTCATCGGCGACATCGCAGGGGAAAATCAGTTGGCTGCCGAATTCTTCGGCGAATTTGGCGAGACGATCCTTGAAGCGATCGTTCTGATAAGTGAGCGCAAGACTGGCACCCTCGCGGTGGCATGCTTTGGCGATGCCATAGGAGATGGAGCGGTTGGATAATAATCAGGTAATCAGGATGCGCTTGCCGGCGAGAAAGCCCATCATTATTTTCCTCTCTTGTCGTTGGTCGGCGCGAATTATAGCGGATGCAATACACTAACCTACCATGTTGCCCCGATTGATTATTCTTGCCTTATTTACACTGCTGGCTGCTTGCGGCAGTCAGTGGAACGACCCTTATCCGGCCGCCGACCGCGGGCGGAACATTTTGTATTCCGCTTTCATCGACCGTCCCAAGCACCTCGATCCCGTGCAGTCCTACAGCGAGGATGAGATTACGTTCACGGCGCAGATTTACGAGCCACCGCTGCAATACCATTACTTGAAGCGTCCTTATGAGGTGATTCCGGCCACGGCTGTCGAACTGCCGAAGCCGCGCTATCTGGATGCCCAAGGCCGTCCGCTGCCGGAAAACGCCGACGCCGGACGCATCGCGTTTTCCGATTATGTCATTCGCATCCAGTCCGGCATTCTGTACCAGCCGCATCCTGCGTTTGCCGAGCAGCCGTCCGGTCTTGCGGGCATCAATACGCTGGCGGATTTTCCGAATCGCGGCACCCGCGAACTGACTGCGGAGGACTATGTTTATGCGATCAAGCGATTGGCGCATCCGCATTTGCATTCGCCCATTCTGGGGCTGATGAGCGAGCACATCGCCGGTCTCGGCGATTTTGCCGTCGCGCTGCAAAAATCGGCGGCGGGGCGCGACGCGGGCTGGCTCGACCTGCGCGAGTACCCGCTGGCAGGCGTGACGGTGCTGGATCGCTACACCTACCGGATTCGGGTCAAGGGCAAGTATCCGCAATTCATTTACTGGCTGACCATGCCTTTTTTCGCGCCGATGCCCTGGGAGGCGGATCGTTTTCACAGCCAGGCGGGCATGGCCGAAAAGAATCTGACGCTCGACTGGTATCCGATTGGCACTGGCCCCTACATGCTGGCCGAGAACGATCCCAACGCCCGCATGGTGCTGGAGCGCAATCCGAATTTTCATCGCCAGACCTACCCCTGCGAAGGCGAGGCCGATGACCGTGAAGCCGGTTTGCTGGCCGACTGCGGCAAGCCGCTGCCTTTCATCGACAAGGCGGTATTCACGCGCGAGAAAGAGCAGATTCCCTACTGGAACAAATTTTTGCAGGGCTATTACGACGCCTCCGGCATTGCCTCGGATTCTTTCGATCAAGCCGTGCAGGTGGGCGCGGGCGGCGAAGCGGCCTTGACCGACGCCATGCGGGAGCAGGGTATTGTCCTGATGACTTCCGTATCCACGACGGTTTTCTACATGGGGTTCAACATGCTCGACCCCGTTGTCGGCGGGCAGTCCGAGCGGGCGCGCAAGCTGCGGCAGGCGATTTCACTGGCCATCGACCAGGAGGAATTCATCTCGATTTTCATGAACGGCCGCGGCCAGTCCGCGCAAGGGCCGATCCCGCCCGGCATTTTCGGTTTCCGCTCCGGCGAGGCGGGTATCAACAAGGAAATGTATGACTGGGCCGACGCCGCGCCGCGCCGCAAATCCATTGAAACGGCACGCAAGCTGCTGGCCGAGGCCGGTTATCCGAACGGGCGCGACGAGAAAACCGGCGAGCCGCTGGTCGTGAATCTCGATACGACTGCCGGTGGGGTGGGGTCGAAATCCCGCGTCGACTGGCTGAATAAACAGTTCCAGAAAATCTCCGTGCAACTGGTCGTCCGCAACACCGACTACAACCGGTTTCAGGAAAAGATCAACAAAGGCGCGGCGCAGCTTTTTTACTTCGGCTGGAATGCCGACTACCCCGATCCCGAAAACTTCCTGTTTCTGCTTTACGGCCCGCAAGGCAAGGTCAAGCACGTCGGCGAAAACGCCGCCAACTACGCGAACCCCGAATACGACCGCCTGTTCGACCAAATGCGGACGATGGCAAACGGCCCCGAACGGCAAGCCATCATCGACCGCATGCTGACCCTCCTGCGCCACGACGCGCCCTGGGTCTGGGGCTTCCATCCGAAAGACTACGTCCTCAGACACGCCTGGCTCACCAATCGCAAGCCAACCAAAGTCGGCAACAACACGCTCAAATATCAGCGCATCGACGCCCCCCTGCGCGAACACATGCGCGACCAGTGGAACCGCCCCGTGGTTTGGCCGCTGAT